>JBARNL010000030.1:0-10738 GCA_049802955.1 Candidatus Angelobacter sp. | reverse complement strand
CGGCTAAAGGCAAGAAGGGGCAAGCACAATTGGCCAAACGCTAAGGGCTAAAGGCTAAGGGCCAAAAGCTAGTAGCGAAGAGCCAATAGCCTGAGGAGCAACACATGTCCATTACTCGCAGAGTTTTCTTGAAGAACGGCGCGCTGGCCATTGTTGGCACCAGCGTGGTGCCCAGTTTTCTTACGCGCGCGGTGTATGCCGCGGAAACCGCTGCTCCGGGGGCGAAGCGCTTGATCGTACTCTTCCAGCGCGGCGCTGCCGACGGTCTGAACATCGTTGTGCCACACGGTGAGCAGGCGTATTACAACATGCGCCCCAGCATCGCCATCCCTCGGCAGAGCGTGCTGGATCTGGACGGTTTCTTCGGGCTGCATCCATCCATGTCCGCATTCAAGCCGCTGTGGGACCAGAAGCATCTCGCCATCGTGCACGCTGCCGGCTCGCCGGACAATACACGCTCGCACTTTGACGCGCAGGATTACATGGAATCGGGCACGCCCGGAGTGAAGTCCACGGAAGATGGCTGGCTGAATCGCGCAATCGGCGGCGTAAAAGAACCTGACGCATCGCCTTTCCGCGCCGTAGCCATGGGTGGTGCGCTGCCGCGCACGCTTGCAGGCTCCGTACCGGCGGTAGCAATGGATAACATTCGTGCCTTTGCCGTGGGCGGACGTGGCCCAAAAGCCAGCGTCGCCAGCAATACTTTTGAAGCCATGTATGAGCAGTCTGTCGATTCAGTTTTGCACGGCACCGGCAATGAGACGTTTGAAGCGGTAAAAATGCTGCGCTCCGCCGATCCGGAAAAATATTCGCCCGCCGCCGGAGCGAATTATCCCAATGGTCGCTTTGGTGACAGCCTTCGCCAGGTGGCTCAACTGGTGAAAGCGAACTTGGGTATTGAAGTGGCGTTCGCCGATATCGGCGGCTGGGACCACCACGTGAATGAAGGCAACGTGCAAGGCCAGATCGCGAATCTCACGGCCGAATTTTCGCAATCGATTGCCGCGCTTTGGACTGACCTTGGCGATCTGGCGGAGAGCACTGTGATTGTCACCATGTCAGAGTTTGGGCGGACGGCGCGTGAAAATGGCAATCGCGGCACAGACCACGGCCACGCCAACGTGATGTTCGTTCTGGGTGGCCCGGTCAAAGGCGGCAGGATGTATGGACGCTGGCCCGGTCTGCAGCCGGAACAGCTCTATGAAGCACGCGACCTGGCCGTGACGACAGACTTCCGGCAGGTGCTGAGTGAAGCCGTTGCCAACCATCTTGGCAATAAAAGTCTGGCAAAAGTTTTCCCCGGCTTTGACAAAGGCACGCCGAAAGATTTCCTCAGGTATTTGGGATAGCTTTTTGTTGCCAGCTTCTCTACATCCAAGATGAGAGAAATTATTCGCGATGCTAACATCTTGATATGGACATGACGTGGGTGACTGACCGGATTGCTGTCGGAGGCGGAATCTGGAACGACGAGAACATGGAAGAACTGGTGCGGCGCGGCGTCACGCACATTATCAACATGCAGATTGAGTTTGACGACCGTCCCCTGGCCGAGCCTTATCCGGTCAAGGTACTCAACAATCCTACCGAAGACGATTTTACGCCCAAGCCCCCCTCACTTTTCCAGGCAGGCGTGGATTTTGCGCTTGAAGCCCTGGACCAGCCAAAAAGCAAAATTTATATCCACTGCGCCGCCGGGGTGCATCGCGCACCCATGATGACCCTGGCCATCATGCGCGTGCTGGGATGGTCATTGGAAGACGCCAAGAACTTGATCCAGGAACTCCGGTACGTGGTTGACTTCGCCGAGTGCTACGTTGCCAGCGTGGAGAATTTCATGAAAGTCCATGAGTCAGCGAACACCAATATCAGATAAGCGGCAAGCATTCAGTCCTGAAGCTTAACCGCTAAAGGGCGCACCGGGCCGCAAAGAATTATTTTTTCTTGCGTTCGTAGCGCTTTTGGGCGCAATTGGTTTTGGCTGAAGCGCTGATCGCCGAATGCTAAAATCCCGCCATGCCGGTAGAAGCTGTCCAGCACGTGAGAAGGATGCGCGGTGGAGCGCAGGCGCACCTGATGCGTGCCGATGACGGCCATTTTTACGTGGTGAAGTTCCAGAATAATCCGCAGCATCTGCGCGTGCTGGCCAATGAGCTATTGGCAACGCGCCTGGCGGAAAGTGTAGGCTTGCCGGTGCCGGTAACTGATATCGTGGAAGTGCGCGAATGGCTGATCAAGAATACTCCTGAGCTGCGCGTCGATCTGGCAGGACTCTCATCCCATTGCAAGCCCGGTTTGCAATTCGGCGCGCGTTACGTTTGCGATCCCACGGAAGGACAGATCTTTGACTACCTCCCGGAAAGCATGTTTGCCAAGGTAAAGAACCTTGCAACATTTGCCGGTATGCTGGTGGTTGATAAATGGCTGGGAAACGCCAATGGGCGGCAAGCTGTGTTCTGGAAGAAAGCAAATGAGCGGAAATATACCGCTACTTTCATTGATCAGGGGTATTGCTTCAACGCCGGGGAATGGAATTTCCCTGACTCGGCGCTCCGCGGCGTTTATGCGCGTAACTTCGTCTATCAGGAGGTTCGCGGGTGGGAATCTTTTGAACCGTGGCTCAGCCGGGTGGAAAGTTTTGATCCTGCATTGATTCATGAAATTGCAGGCGCCGTACCGCCTGCGTGGACCGGCAATGACTGGGCAGAGATGGAAACTCTTGTTGCGACCATCGTGGAACGCAGAAGCAAAGTGCGCGAGCTGATTACGGCATTTCATAACTCCACGCGACAGCCATTCCCGTCATGGGGCCAAGCCGTGGCGAAACGTGAAATGCCGGCAAGATTGATGTAGTTCCGCAATGCGGCGAAGCCGGCTTGCCGCTGAGCCGCTTGCCTTAGGAGCAGAGGATGAATTTTCCGGACGTTAACGCAAAGGGGGCAGGAGCGAAACGACGTAGATGACGGACAAGATTCAATGCCGGTTCTTTGTGCTGCGTTACGCTCCCGACGCGGTCAAAAATGAATTCATCAACGTGGGGCTGGTGCTGTTGCCGCCCGCAGGCGGCGCGCAGGTGCGGTTTACCCGCGATTGGTCGCGCGTGCTCTGCCTTGATCCTGAAGCCGACGTGGAAATGCTGCAAGCGTTGGAAAGCGATTTGCGCAATCAGTTACGTGAGATGAACGGAGACCGCGACCTCATTCTGCGTCGCATTCAAGATTCGTTTTCTAATTCAATCCAGCCGTCGGAATTCCAGGCGTGCCTGGCTGCGTCGCCGGTGAAAGAAGCCGATGAACTTGCGCGGCTCTATCTGGAGCGTCCCCGCCGGCGTCAACCAGCGCGTGAACCCAGCGGACGCGCGGCGATTGTGGCGCATATGCGCTCAGAATTTGAATCAGCCGGGCTCAAACCACCGCTTTTGTTAGAAAAAATTCCGGTTGCGCGCTATACCCACGGCGGCGATCCGTTAAAGATCGATTGCGGCTACAGCTCCAATGGAACAGTAAAACTGTTTCACGCCGTTGCACTCAATAGCGACGTAAACGCCGCCAAGGTACTGGCTTTCAGTTTTCCGCAGCTTGCCAAAGGGATAAAAGAGGTCGAAGGAAAGCACGCGCTGCTTACGGCAGTTGTGGAGGACGATCTACCGCAAGAAGATGAAGCGGTGATTTTTGCGCGCGACACGCTGCAGCAAAACGCTATCCGCATTGCTCCGGTGAGTTCAATGGCGGCTATTGCGCGTGAGGCTGCGCGGGAACTCGGGATTGCATAAAAAACCCCGGCTTTTGGGCCGGGGCTGCAGCGTCAAAAATCGCATCAATAGGCTTTGAAGCGGTCTCCTTCAAATATCTTTGTTCGCACTCCGTCCAGGGTGGCGGGAATTGCCGGATGCGCGGCTCCCTTGATCACAAAAATCGCGATTGCAGTCTCGGTCGGATTGTCACCGCTAACGGCAACACCTATGCCCTGAATTCCTTTGCCCAAAAATTCGGAAACATGCGCTTCCTTGATGGCAGTAGCATCCTGAAGTTGCTTTGCGCTTACCTGCGGAATTTGCGCCAGAGCGCTGGGATCGTCAAAGACCAGGTGTGTGCGTACTCCGTCAATTACGGGCGGAATGGCCGGAATTAGTTTTCCGGATAAATGAATCATGAGCGCGCCCTCATTGGGATTGTCGGCGCTGGCGCCTGTCTTGACTGAAGCAACGCCAAAATCCCGCATCAGTGACTGGGCCCTGCGCTGCTGCACCGCGGCCACACGTTGGAGTTCAGCAGGAAGCAGCGCAGACTGTGCGGTCCCTACCTGGGTCGCCGAAGCCGTTGCTGTTTTGGCGCAGCTGACAGCGTGATCACCGCCGCCGACGATGGCAAAGGCCGCAGGCCCGCCAAATGCCGTGATTACATCCTGGATTGGGTTGGCGACCGTACTCACTGTATTACCGCCATAAAGCAGAGCCACTGGCCTGGACGTGCCTGTATCAACGATCAACGATCCAGAGTCGCCTGCAGCGCTGAAGGCGCCGCCATTGATGCTGACTTGGTTGTTGAAGTAGGCGGTAAAAGCGGGAGCGACACCATTACTCGTGTCGCCGCATTTTGCTTCATAGTTTATTAAGATCGTATCGTTCAGCGACTGAACCGTGGAGCATGTAAGCCCGCTGGTTCTGCCGCTCTTTCCCACTGTTTCCCCCAATGAAGCAACGCCAACCGTGGCAGAAGGAGGCTCAGCGGCAATACTTGTGGCCCCAACAGGTCCAAGATCGAGTATAGTGCCGGACAGATCAACCTGCCCGGGAACGATCTCGGCAAAAGCCGCATCAACATTGCTGGGAGCGTGGCCGCAAAGAGCTGCTTTAGAGGTGTCGGATGCGCAAGGTCCCGTAGTTTCATTCGCAACAGGCTTCAGCGTTGCGCCCTGGCTAAGATGAGCAACAGTAAGCGGCGGAGACGCGCCCGTCGCAGTGCACGCGAGCTGCAGAGGCTGATTAATCGCTTCGCCAGCCACTCCCTGCGCTGATCTATCCAGAACATGGTTATTACTGAGGATCACAGGATTCGTGGTCCCGGCATGTGTCCAGAGACTGCCGAGCGTACCAATGCAGCAGTTTTTCGTTCCAAGATCGTTGGCGTTCCCGCCAGACGTTCCCAGCTTTACCGGGGGCGATTGCGCCAGCGATTCGTCATTAGGAAAAATTTGCGAGGTCGGTGTAGGCGTAGGAGTTGGTGCGGGCGTACTGGAACCGCCGCCGCATCCAACGGCCCCAATCAGCATGATCAAAGCCGTGATCAAAAAAAAGAAGAAACCTGAAATTTTTCCCATATGGGATACGCCTCTCGTTAAAAATCCGCTGCGCTGAAAAGCAAAGCGTCTCTGAATTCTACGCCCAGTGATGGCCATCTACCAGAGTAACAGCACATCCGTAACTTTTAGATGCAGAGTCTCTGCTGCATGCAATTGCTTTTTGTAAACGTCTGAATTTACGTGAGTTGCCATTGTCGCAAAATTGGATCTTAAGCCGATTCGTGTCTTGTAAATTCTGCGTAAAACTGCGTGTCGGGCCACGAAGCGGCAACTACTTGCATCATGGTTTATCTGGTATATACTTGCCGCCCGGAACGCTGAACAAAGGCAAGAGACCCCTTTTACCGGAGCTGAGCTCTAAATGAATGACCTCCCTTCGCTGCTGAATGCTGCCCCCGGGAATGCCGCTGCCCTAATCATCCCTGAAACCGGAACAGTTATAACTTACGATTCATTGCGGCGCCAGGTAAAAGCCATGGCCGAGGCCCTGGCCGGGATGGGAATAAAGCGCGGCGACCGCGTGGCCAACGTGCTCCCGAATGGCCTGCCCACAATAGTGGCCTTTCTGGCTGGCGCGTTTGCCGGAACTGCCGCGCCGTTGAATCCAGCCTACCGGTTTGAGGAATTCTCGTTTTACCTGGAAGATACTTCCGCCAAGGTTTTACTTGTCCCGCCGGAAGGCGCGGACGAGGCCAAGAGCGCCGCCCGGCACCTGAATATTCCTGTATTTGCCGTGCAGATGGATGAAAGTGGAAATGTGAGCATTGAGGGTGCGCCGAAAGGTGTCCCGGTTGTCCCGCCCGGCCCGGAAGACGTTGCCCTGGTTCTCCATACCAGCGGAAGCACGGGCCGTCCCAAGCGAGTGCCTCTCAAGCACAAGAACATGGCCATCTCCTGCCACAACGTGGCGGCCACCTATGCCCTGACGGCGAAAGACGTTTCTCTCTGCGTGATGCCCCTGTTTCATATACATGGACTGATTGCTTCAACGCTCTCCACTTTCCTGACCGGCGGTGCCGTAGTGGTGCCGGGCAAGTTCAATCCCATGAGCTTCTGGCGGACAGTACGCGATTACGGCGTGACCTGGTATTCCTGCGTCCCGACGATCCATCAACTCTCAGTGGCGCGACTGAACGCAAAGCCTGAAGGGATTGAAAAGCTGCGTTTCGTTCGATCATGCAGTTCTGCCCTTTCACCAGCGCTGCTGGCAAAGATTGAAAGCATTGTCCAGGTACCTGTGCTTGAGGCTTATGGCATGACGGAAGCTTCCCATCAGATGTGTTCCAACCCGCTGCCGCCTCGGCCACACAAATCCTCGTCGGTCGGGCCGGGAACGGGCGTGAAGATTGGGATCATGGATGATGATGGCAACCTCCTGCCCAGCGGAGAAAGCGGTGAAGTGGTAATCCAGGGGCCCAACGTGATTGAAGGTTACGAAAATAATCCTGAAGCCAATGCCAAGTCATTTACCAATGGATGGTTTCGCACCGGCGATCAGGGCATGATTGATGCAGACGGCTATCTGCACCTGACGGCGCGCATCAAGGAGCTGATCAATCGGGGCGGAGAGAAAATTGCTCCGCTGGAGATCGATGCAGTAATGATGACGCACCCGTGTGTGGCAGAGGCTGTGGCCTTCGGCATGCCGCATCCCACCTGGGGAGAAGAAGTTGCCATCGCCGTGGTGCTGAAAGAGCCACAGACAGAAACAGTCCTGATCGAGCACTGTAAGCAGCACTTGGCCGACTTCAAAGTCCCGAAGAAGGTTCATATCGTCGAAAAAATTCCACGCACTGCCACCGGCAAGATCCAGCGCCGGTCCATGGCGGAATCATTTGCAGGCGGCGAGAAGTGAAATTCCTGATTGTCGGGGCCGGAGCTGTAGGGGCATACATTGGCGCAAAGCTGTCGCGCCAGGGATATGACGTAACCTTGCATGCCCGTGGCCCGCATCTGCGCGCCATGCAGGAAAAGGGCGTGCGCGTGATCAGCGCCGATGATGATTTTGTCGCGCACCCGCGGCTGGTGGCTGACCTGAAAGATGCCGGGCCCATGGACGTGGTATTTCTCTGCGTGAAAGCCCACGGTCTGCCTTCACTGGCGGCGCAACTTGCGCCTGTTCTGGGACCGGAAACCGCCGTCGTAAGCACGCAGAATGGAATTCCCTGGTGGTATTTCCAGAGCGATGGCGGGCCTCTGGCGGGAACGCGTCTGGAATGCGTTGATCCGGGCGGAGTGGTTTCACAGGCGATAGAAGCGCGGCGGGTGATCGGGTCTCTTATCTATTTCTCTACCGAAATCATCGAGCCGGGCGTGGTGAAGCATAACGAAGGCACACGAATGTCACTGGGCGAGCCCGATGGCAGCCGGTCAGAGCGCATAAAAAAAATAGCGGAGGCGCTGATCGCTTCCGGCTTGCGCGCGCCGGTGACGACCCATCTTCGCAATGAAATATGGGTAAAGATCCTGGGCAACGTGGCATTTAATCCCATCAGCGCGCTTACCGGAGCAACGCTGGCCCAGATCCTGACCAATCCTGAAACCACGAATCTGGTTCGCAATATTATGCAGGAGACGGAAGCGCTGACGGAGAAACTGGGCGTGAAGATGCAGGTTTCTATCGAACAGCGCATGGCAGGAGCAGCCAAGGTTGGGGAGCATAAAACGTCGATGCTCCAGGACCTGGAAGCAGGACGGCCGCTGGAGTTGGAAGCGATCGTTGGTGCGGTGCTGGAAGTCGGCGAAAGAATCGGTTTGCCAATGCCGCACACACGCAGTGTTTACGCTTGTACCAAATTACTGGCCGAGCGCCGTAGCGCGGCGGCGCACAAAACTTAAACTTTGAGGGGAAAAGTATGAGCAAGCGTTGGATTCAATTTGGAAGCGCCGTAATAGCTATGATCATGATAGCTAATCTTCAATATGCGTGGACCTTGTTTGTTGGTCCGCTTCAGAAAGCCCACGGCGACTGGAGCCTGAAAGCGCTCGGGTTCGCGTTTTCGACGTTCATTTTTCTGGAAACCTGGATCACCCCACTTGAAGGCTGGCTCATTGATCGCCTGGGCCCGCGCATCTTTCTCACACTCGGCGGGCTGCTGGTTGGCGCCGGCTGGACGGGCATGGGCTTCGCCCACTCGCTGACCCAGCTTTACATGTTCTATGGCACGGCCGGCGTGGGCGCGGCGTTCGTCTATAGCGGCTCAATTGCGACGGCGCTGAAATGGTTCCCGGACAAACGCGGCACGGTTTCCGGTTTTATCACCGCGGGATTTGGCGCGGGATCAGCGCTGTTCATTCCGATCATTGCCCGCATCCTGGCCCATTCCGATTACAAGACCGCGTTCCTCTACACCGGCGTGGGACAGGGCTTGTTGATCATTCTTGCCGCGCAGTTGCTGCATAATCCGGGGCCCGATTTCAACGTTTCTCCGGTGGCGAAAAAACCGGTTTCGCCGCGCATCCGGCGCAATACGGAGCAGTTTAACAGCGCGCAGATGCTGGTGACGCCGCAATTCTGGATGCTCTACGCCGCGTTCGTGCTTACCTCGGTTGGCGGCCTCATGATCACCGCACAGGCTTCGCCGTTCGGCAAAAGCGTGGCAATCCCAGCCGCGGCCATTGTCGCAGCGCTCGCGTGGAGCCGCTTAGCCAACGGCGCCGGCAGAATTTTCTGGGGATGGTTTTCTGACTTTGTTGGGCGAGAAATGGCTATGTTCATCCCCTTTGTCCTGCAGGCACTCTGCCTGGTGGCCATGTTGAAGTTTGGCCGCACTTCCGGGGACTTGTTTATTCTCACCATGGTGCTGGTGTTCTTTACCTGGGGCAGCATGTTCGCGCTCTTCCCCGCCATCATCGGCGATTATTACGGCCCACAGTGCGCGACTTCAAACTATGGTTTCCTGTACACAGCCAAGGGCGTGGCTTCCATCGGTGGCGGTGGTATCGCCGCGGCGCTCTACGTAAAGTACGGCAACTGGGACGTAGCCTTCTATATCACTGCGGCCCTCACGCTGGTTTCTGCTCTATGTATATTGGCTTTGCGCTTCATGCCGCTTCCCAGGCTCAAAAGACAGGCTGAACCAACTCTGGTAACCGCCAAGGCCGGCTGAGTTGGTTTGAGAAAGAGAATTATTGCGAAAAAAGGCCGCAGCACCCGCTGCGGCCCATTTTGTGAGCCCTGTAGATGATGGCTAGTTTTTGGACGAAGTCTGGCCTGCCGATGGTTGCGCCGCAACTGGCCCGGCATTCTTCAGCGCTCGATCCAACGCCGCGCGCAGACGCGGAAGCGGGGCCACGCCGCCGGACATTTCCTCCCCGTTGATGAACAACGTAGGCGTTGAGTCCACGCCTAATGATTCTCCTTCATGCACAGAGGCCTTGACCGCCGCATCATTCTGGGTTTTTACGCATGCCTGCAGGCTCGCGGCATCCACCTTGTGATCGGCGCCTTGTTGCATGGCGATCCTATCCAACTCGGCCAGCCGCAATTCCTGCGTGCCCTTGGCATTGATTTCCTGCTGGCTGCCATGGACTGAATCGACAAAACTCCAATACGCATCATCATTTTGCGCAGCAAGGCAATTCGCGTCCACCGCTGCATGACTTGCCCAGGCGTGGCTCGGCAGGGGAAAATCTTTGTACACAAAAGTGACGCGGTCGCCATATTCCTTCAGCAGTTCGGGAAATAAAATCTGATGCATCATGGTGCAAAACGGGCACTGCAGATCGTCATAAGCCACCAGCACAACCTTGGATTGTTTTGCTCCGCGGACTGGCCGCCCGCGCACATCAATTTTCTTCATAATCTCGGCATACGGGTCGGCGGAAAGCTCAATCCGGTTTACCCTCACGATGGATTTCTGGTCCTTCGCCAGCAGGAACGGGAAATCCTGCTTGCGCTCTCCTTCACCAATTGTCACGGTGAATGCGTCGTAACCGGGCCAGTCAGGGCTGGACGAAAGAGGGCCAATCGCGACTGGAACTTCTGGAGGCAATTTGTATGTCGCGCGTATCTGGCGTTCGATCTTTGCAGCAATATCCGTTGGCTTAGACTGCGAGGCGCAATTCAACGCTATGAGCGATACAACAATGAGCAATCGAAAAAGAGCTTTCACTAGGGACCCACTTATGACGATGGATTATTTTAAAAATTATCTCACGGCGAGTGCCCGCTTTGCACCGATCTCTTGTTGAAGCCCTGAACCGCAAATTTTTTCCTTTCATGGTTGCAGGGCCGCGCCCTAGTCCGTACAGGGCTAGTACAGGGCTGGCAGATTGCCAATCCCGGAGCACAGAATTGCTACACTAGAGCTGAATGGCTACCGCAACCCAGGACCAGACAACCAGTCGCAAGCCCGATTTGAGCGTTAGTTTTGCCGGCATAAGCTTCAAGAACCCCGTGATCGCCGCGGCAGGCACATTTGGCTACGGCATTGAG
>JBARNL010000029.1:0-3134 GCA_049802955.1 Candidatus Angelobacter sp. | reverse complement strand
TTTCAGAGTTCTGGAACCAATATTGCCAGTCAACAATCTCCTTCATCTGTTCCATAATTCTGTCACTCCGGGCTTCCTCGACGCCTTCCCGGAGTGGATCGCCAAATGGGGATAGCTTCTGGGCGATCCTGGCGATGGAAAAGAGTCCACGATAAAAGCAAAGCAGATGCGGTTTGGGCGCGTAACCATACTCCAATGCAGTTTTCCAATGTTGAAAAATAAGTTGCGGCAGTGCGTTGGTGTTTCTGCCCAGTAGAGGTTCCAGCAAGCCAAAATACGCAGACTGCCTGAATTTGCTGCGGAAAGTTTCCGCATCAACCTGCGCGCGTTGCGCCGGCCACATTTCCCGTAGCAGACACATGGCCGCCTGGTCGGGATCATCTGCCATCGTTGCCATCAAGTAGTTCCAGAGATTCTCTTTGCTGCCAGAGGGCAGTGTGATGAAATCGCAGCCCGTAAAGAGTACGCGACTACCGGCCAATATGATGTTGTAATTTTGTGGATCAACTGGGAGGGCGCATCCACGCAGCGCCTGGTAAAGCCATGCGTGGCAGAGAGTGCGTGCTAGAGCATCAGTGTTGCAGGCTTGTCTTCTCAGGGCTTCGTCAACCGGCAGGCCCTCCACCGGCGCGACGGTCATAATCCTGCTCGTGCATAGCTCACGATAGATCCTGCGCCCACATAACACGTCGCAGCCCGTATCGCCATGAGCCATCCATTCCAAGGCTTCCATCTGGCTGCTGAAATCGCACTTTCGCCGCAGGGAGGCGGAGAAATCCAGCAAGACGTCATCATCCACGCAACTGCCGCAATGCTCTTGCACGATCGCCTTATTAAAGGAGGCAGGCAGCCCTGAGAGGCCATGCAGGGCAGAGCACTCAGACCTTAGCACATTGATGACGACCGGTACACCGTTCGCCAGGTTGGCTGCATACGAGTGAGTGAGCAGCGTGGACTGAACAGGAATAGGGTTGAATTCAGCGAGAAAACCCTTTATCGATGAATGGAATTCTTCCTCGAGCGTCCGTTGTACTTCAACCGTAGGCGGTGGGCTTGAGTCAGGAGTCAGCGCAAATTCGCGGCAGATTTCCGCGGGCAAGAGATCTATGCGCGAGGACAGATAGAGCGCCAGGCATGAGTATCCCGGCCCGAGCTCCTGCAATATCTGTCTGGCCCGCGTGGCCAGTTCCGTTATGGAAATATTTCCCTCGACGCTGAATGGGGAATCGGCAGGCGCAGGTTGGCGGCGGAACATGTGCGACATCCTGCGGTGTTGTTTGCGATATTCCATCCACTCACGCATTCATCGTGCTAGTAACTACTGTCAATGCCTGGCTGACGCTTCAATGTCCGCCACAATATCCAGGGCACGATTACCACGGCGGCAAACGCAATCAGAAGAAAGCTGCGATTCGCGACTGCTGATTGGCCCGGCTTGAGGATGATGGCCAGACAGACCGCAACCCAAAGCAATTGCAAGCCCCGGCGCCAACGCCCACTTGTATTTCTGCCCTCGGATTTGCCTGTAAAAATCTGGTTGGATGAGGAAACGTCAGTGGCCAGATATCGCAGCGTGGTCATCATTCGCAAGGCGCCATCGCGTACAAGATTGGTGTAACCGCCAAACCATGCTGCAACTGTATCGGTCGAAGTCAGGCTGTTCACGGCGTCCCATCTCAGATGCCGTTCACACGCAGCTTCCAAATGGCGCCCAATATCGGTTTCGGGACTAAAAGTCTTGATCAGCCCATCCAGCGCAATTGCCGAACGAATGTATTTGATCACATCGCGTTGCGGCCAAATTCCCGTTTCCCGCGAAAGCAGTAGAAGATCCAGCATGATTGAGGTGATGCTCTTGCGGAGGCGGCTGTCGTTGGAATGGGTCCCATACCAGCCGGAAGAGATCTCATGCAGCCGCTGGCGAAATCCCTGCGTATTAGCGCTTTTGTCTCTGGTGGTAATGCGGAAGAAGGCCTCGCACATGGTGTCCAGGTCTCCTCGCGCATAGGCCAAGGTCATGGAGATGAGGTGCCGGCGCGAATAGCGGCTCAAAACGCCGGAGATTCCGAAGTCGATATAGCCAACCACGTTCCCGGACATGATCATGAGATTGCCGGGATGAAGGTCGGCATGAAACATGCCATGCCGAAATGCGTCGCCAAGAAAGTTATCAACCAGATGTGCTGCAAAGGCGCCAGCGACGAAGCCCGTTGCGGCCTGCGTTTTTCCCTCGCTCATGTTTCGGAGATACTCAGAGACCGTCATTCCCTCAAGGAATTCCGCGGTAAGAATCCGGGCGGTAGTGCAGCTCCAAAAGACGGCAGGCACTTTTTCCGCTGCATTGTCCCGGGCATTCCGCCTCAACTCTTCCATGTAATGGGCCTCGCGTCGGAAGTCGAGCTCTTCCTGCGTCCAGGCCACAAACTCTTCGGTCGGCGCGATGATCCAGTAGAGTGCGCGAATCCGCAGGAACTTGACCAAGCCCACGACGGACTTCATGGCGGCAATGTCCGCACTGAAATCAGTTACGATTGACGGACGCCTTATTTTTACGGCGACTTTGTGCTCTCCCAGAGTTGCCACATGCACCTGGCCAATGGAGCCGGTGGCCAGAGGATTGACGTTGAACGAATCAAAGATCTCGCTCGGAGGCCGTTTCAGGTCTTCCCGAAAGGTCTTTTCCACTTCCTCATACGAGAAAGGCGCCACGCTGTCAAACAAATGGAACAAGACTCGGCAATATTCCAAAGGAAGCAGATCGGATTGAAGGGCCAGCATCTGCCCGAACTTAATAAATGTGCCCCCCATTTCTTCAATCAGGCGCTTGAAGCGGTTTGGGCCTGAGAGTGGCGGGCCGCAGAGCCTGAGCGCCAATCGGGGCCATCTGGCAACGCGCTGGTTGAGCACGTGCACCACGGCGTGATGCGTAACCACGGCAAGGATGTGGCGCAAACGCCGCAGATTAACCGTGGCCCTCATCAACTAGCACCTGCTTGAAAGATTGATCCGAAAAAGATTGAGCGCCGCCGCTCCAGCATTTCATTGACAGCCTGCTGCATCCGTGTGCGTACCTCAAGGCTGATGGCTTTAACCACCGATCTGTTCCGTTCCGCTTCCGGCGGGTAGTCCTTTTC
>JBARNL010000028.1:0-1934 GCA_049802955.1 Candidatus Angelobacter sp. | reverse complement strand
TAAGGCAATGGCGTCGGCAACATTTTCGGCGGTAAGCTGATCGTCGCGACCGGAGAGCAGGCTCTCCACGGCTTCCGCGCGCCAGGAGTTGATTTTTAGTGATTCTTCACGCAGAACATGCGCGCGATTGGCAAGTTCCACCTGGTTCATTCCAAATACCGCATAGCGCTGCGCGGCATGCAATCCATACCAGCCGCCTTCAATGTCGTCACTTTCCAGGCAGCGCAATACATTATTGAGCTGTTCATGCGCTGCAATGGCCCAGAAGTTATCAGGGCGCGAGCTGCGGCGCTCCAGAAACCCCAACTCCACGCGAAAAGCTTCGCATTCCCGCAGCAAACGCGAGTGCGCACGATGCGTTTCCACGGATAAGCTCTTGCCGATTTTATGTTCGGCGGCTACATTCTGATTCGCGGCTGCCGCAATATGGGTTTGCGCGGCGACAGCGGCCGCGACCGGCATTTCCGACCGTTTTGGAATACTTCCGACCCGGGAGAGCAGCGCTTTTTCCTGTGCATGGGTCAATCGTTCAATAGCGGCCGGCACCTGGAGCCACAGAGCCTCGCCAATCTGCTCGTTATTCCTGCTGCCTTTTTCTTCAAGCAGGGTCATTTTCCAGAACAGGACGACCTTGGGTACGCCCTTGTCTGAATAGCTGATAGTGCCCAGGTAATTTCCGATGCGGCAGGAACATCCGGTCTCATCCTCCACTTCGCGCATGGCCGCTTCCTGAAATGACTCGCCGTCTTTCACTTTGCCGCGGGGAAGCGTCCAATCCTGATGGCGCTTGCGGTAAACCACCATTACTTCATCGCCACGGGGAGTGCTGCGCTGCAGGATACCGCCGGCGGCTTTGATGACCGGAGGATCTGCCGGAGCAATGGGAGCAATTGATGTCGCCATAGTTTGAGGGAATTTCTAATTTTGGATTGTAACCCGTATCCGCAAAAATGAAAGGCCGAATTTTGCGCCGAATTTGCGTCAAGTAAGATTCGCGTCCGGCGTCTTTATAGCGAGAGCCTCCAGCACTGTGACTTGGTACTCCTGGTGGCCGCGCAGAATCTTTCCTGGGCGGCGTAAGACGAATACGAGTTATGGAAGAAGGCTGAGCGTGCTCTAGGGTTCTAGATCAAAACCCACCGATCATCGATGCCACAGTTGCAAAGTCAGTGTTGGTCAATGATCCCAGAGGTTGCCTAGTCCTTTGGGATTAAAGCGGGCAGCAGAATTATAAAAAAACCGTGAACTCAGAGCCAACTAGAGAGAGAAGAGCTGACTCAAAGCCATCTGAGAGGTGCGGTTCCCTTGAGACGAGCAATTCTGTTTTTTTTCAGCCCTCTACTTCTGGCCCTGACATTTGGATGCGGAGGTGTGAAAAATTCGTCTGTCACCCCCACTCCGTCACCCAATCCAACACCGATACCACAAGCTGTGGTTATCAAAAATGTGATTGTAGTGATCATGCAAAACCGGTCTTTTGACCATCTCTTCGGTACTTTTCCGGGCACCAACGGGATCCAGCCGGGAGTTCCTGGCTTCACGCAAAAAACTTCGACCGGCGTTACAGTTACACCGCAGTTGCTAGCCAACGCTGCCACGCCTGACCTGCCGCATGCCCGCAGTGATTTTCTTCGCGTCTGGGACAACGGATTAATGGACAAGTATGCATTTTTTAATGGCGTGACTTCCATGGGACATTACGACAGCACATCGCCTGGAATTTCCACGCTGTGGAGTTGGGCCCAGCAATTCGCCCTGGCCGATAATTTCTTCCCTTCCGTGATGGGCGATGCGCCTTCAAACCAGCTTTATCTGGTGGCGGCGGATGACAACAATGATCCCGGCACGCTGCAGCCGTTCTTTCCTCCATGTAACACTGAAGTGAAGGCGAGCGCGGGCTATACGGCCCAGCATGTGGGAGATCAACTAACGGC
>JBARNL010000027.1:0-5585 GCA_049802955.1 Candidatus Angelobacter sp. | reverse complement strand
ATCCTGACACTTCAGCGTTTTCTCATGGCAAATGGATTCCGCAGTCATTTCCCCACTATGACTGCATATTCCACACCAAGCGGTTCTTGTCTACGGATGCATCCGAAAGGATCTCGTTACGCAATTCCGTTTTTCTACCTCATGGCTACAGCCCCAATATTCACCGCATTGTGACGCTCGATCAGAGGGATATTGCTGACTATGGCTGCGATGTAAGCTTCATTGCGAGCCATACCCGCTACAAGGAAGAATTGATTGGAGAACTTATGGCCCTGCGTCCTGGGCTTGACCTGTCCGTATGGGGTGAAGGCTGGACAGAGAGGTGTCAAAACAGTCAACTAAAACCATTCATCAGAGGGTTCCCGCTCCTGGGAGAAAGCTACATCCGAGGAATCCAAGCAGCCAAGATCAATCTGGCGATCATGTCCGGAATTGTGGAGGGGGCATCGTCAGGTGATCTGACAACGAGCAGGACCTATACGATCCCAGCGTGCGGCGGTTTTATGTTGCACGAGCGCAATCCGGAGGTGCTGGAACTGTACGAAGAAGGAACAGAAATCGGCTGCTTTGCGTCAGCAGAAGAGCTGGCCGCAAAGATTGACTACTACCTCGCACATCCTCTAGAGCGCTTGCAGATTGCGCGGGCGGGGCATGCGCGCTGCGTTCCGGCCTATTCGTACGATAGTCGCATGGCCGAAATCTTGCGCTGGCACGCCAAAGGGAGCGCGAGCGGTATCGATATCAAACCTTCATTGGTTGAAGTTTCCTAGATGGCACAACCGCTCAATGACATCACGGCGAAGGCCCAGAATTACCCGGCGTTCCTTTCTATTCAGCGCCGCAAACTCTCTGCCGTCGACGGAAGAACGAAGGTTTTCTTTTTAGTAGCGGCTTTCATTTTGATCCTCATGGCAGCTGTATATACGGTGGGCTACTCGACCGAACTCGGGTTCACTACCCCCGATGCGACTTTCGGCGTCCTCGTGTTATTGCTAGCGTGCCAAGCTCTCTACTTGACGGTGGATGCCCTAAAATCTTGGATGTCGAGACCGGAAAAACGAATAATCGTATTTGTTCTTTATTCCAATTATCTTTGGAGTCTGGTACCTGCATTGGCCGCGGTCATTACGGGCAAGGTCGAGGTTTTTACGTTTGGCTACGGCATTGAAACATGGAACTTTGGCTTATTCCTTGAGACAGTATTTTTCTTCATTTTTATCATTGTCTGGAAGCTAATTCCCGCACCGAGACAGAGCAAACCTCACATTGCCAACATCACCGATCCTGTCATTGCCTTCATTATATTAGTTGCTGTCGCTGGTGCGATTCTCTATTTCGCACTAACCGGCCCATGGACTGGATCGGGATATGAAGCCGCGGGCGATTATGTAAATTCAAGCTTGGCCTCAGAGCAAGTCACGAAGGGTGGCTTGCAAATGACGATGTATCGCTCCGTAATTCTGCCGTCACTTTGCATATTGTTGTTTTACCTTCCTAAGACATATCTTTCAAAGTGGTTGCGCGTCACTGCTGGCATAATTTTGGTTTACGCAGCCGTTGACTCATTTGCATCATTCTCGCGTGGAGCGATCCTTTTTCTCGCTTTCATCATCGGTACGTGCCTTATTGCTTCGGGGCGCGCAAAGGTAGGGCTTATTTGGGTGGCGCTGGGAATATCGATAACCGCGATTGTGAGCCCAATCCTCGTGCCCCTTCGGGAAGGCATGGCTTCTACCTACAAGGGCACGCCGGTGCTTGAAAAGTCCATTGCCGTACTCCAGAGCAGGGAAAGCGGGGATGTCGGTCACGGCATTGCGTCTTGGCTAACCAACTATACGATTCGTCTCGATACCATTCAGGATGGTGGAATTCTCGCGGCTTGTACCGAGCGAGCTAGCAACTACGCCGGTATAACCCCTTACGTTGGAAGCCTTTTCGGATTTATGCCTCGAGTACTCTGGCCGGATAAGCCCCTCCCCTTGAGTTCAGATGGCACTGTTGGAATGACTCCGTGGTACTTGGTTATGGCTTATCGCGGCGAGCCCTGGAACAACGCCAGCGTTAGCACGTCCGGCGTAGCATTTTGGCAGTTTGGCTGGCTCGGTGTCGTAATTTCAGCGATCCTAGGTGCGGTTTGTGCTCTTTGGCTGGGACGCTTTGCCTTTTTACAAGGGCCTTTCGGCTTGCTCCTCTTCCTTTCATATTGCGCGGCTACTCACATGCGTATCCCTGTCGCTCCTGATGAGTTTCTTCTCGTAGCAACTCAGGTATGGCTTCCGATTTGCGTTGGCTATGGCATATTCAAACTATTCCTCCTGCCATCAGTTCGCAAGGAGATAAGACTCTGAACGTAGTATTGCTTACACCCGAACATCACCGCGACAGGCCAAGTGGCGCCGCAAAGTTAGCATTTGATCAATCTATAAATCTAGTGGCTGCTGGTCACCAAGTGAGCGTGGTCGGGCATGCCGTCAATGAGAAATATCGGGAACATGAACAATGCGACGGGATTTACTACCTCCGTTATAAGACACCAAAACTCCACCTAGCAGATCCTCGGCGAGCCTTTGCGCATCAAACTGCGGCAAAGGAGATTTTAGCCCGTAAAATTCAGGGCGGCGTTGATGTAATCCATGGCCATGCGCCGCTTTCGTTCCTTGCGGCATGTGATGTCTTCCCCCGAGTCCGCAAGGTTTATTCCATACATTCTCCGATGAGCATGGAGATGGAACTCACATGGTCCCGCCCGATGCTGGGTGACCGTTTACGTCGCTGGTTCGGAACTCCCGTTTTGAACCGGATGGAAAGAAAGTGTCTTGAACTGTCGGATGCCGTAAGCGCTGAGTCCGAATTCACAAAGCAACAAATGGAACGCCTGCACGGAAAAAATCTTGCCCGCAAAGTGCAGGTGATTCCCGGCTGGGTTGACCTTGACCGCTTCTCCATAGTCCAAGATCGCGCTGCAACAAAGATCTCTCTTGGGTGGCCATCTGATGCACCTGTGCTCTTTACTTTGCGCCGTTTGGTTGCGCGCATGGGGCTTGATCGCCTCATTCATGCCGTGAGCACAGTGCGCGATCGCGGCCAGCAAATGCACTTAGTGATTGGAGGCTCAGGTCCGCTTGAAACCGAACTGCGGCAACTTGTTACAAGCCTTGATCTGGATAGCTGGGTCCGCTTCATTGGTCGCGTGCCGGACATCGATCTTCCAATTATGTATGGAACGTGCGATGCCTTTGTTCTGCCAACTGCCGCGCTCGAGTGTTTCGGCCTGATCGCCATTGAAGCATTGGCTTGCGGCCGCCCTGTGTTGGCTACGCCTGTGGGTGCAATTCCTGAAGTGATAAATAATTTCGAACCACGCTGGCTCTCACGCTCCAATGACCATGATGCAATTGCCGACCTCCTGAGTGAATACCTGTCAGGCGCACTTCCGTCCCATGCACCGGCCGCGCTTCGCCGGCGGACAGAGGAACTTTATTCGCAAGACGCGCGCGTGTCTGAGCTTGTTAAATTCGCATTACCGGAAACTAAATCGGCGCCACAAATCGATATTTCGCACGAGGTACGCGCACATTGAGGACGACGAAAATTTTGACCATCATTGATTGGTACCTGCCTGGCTTCAAGGCCGGTGGCCCCATCCGCTCAGTGGCAAATATGATTAGCGCCTTGGGGACTGAAGCTTGCGAGTTTTATGTAATTACCCGCGACCGCGATCTTAAGGACAGCCACCCCTATCAGGGAGTTCCGTTGGGTTCGTGGACGAAGGTCGGCCATGGCAACGTCCTTTATATGCGCAGCCACTCGATGGCCAGGCTGCGCCGCCGGATCAATGAGGTTTGCCCGGACGTAATATACATGAACAGCTTTTTCTCCCGGCTCACCATCAAGATTCTGCTGCTGCGCCGGTTGGGCCTCATCCCGCCCTGCGCAATGGTGGTTGCGCCGCGCGGTGAGTTTTCTCCAGGCGCTCTGGCGCTGAAGAAAACCAAGAAGAAGCTTTTTATGGCCTTGGCATCCGGGGTCGGGCTGTATCGCAAGATCCTCTGGCATGCCTCTGCCGAACGCGAAAAGCAGGAAATTGAAAAGGTGTGGAAGTCTGCCCCCATTCACGTAGCCTCAGACTTCCCGCAATACCAGCTTGCCGACAACCCGCAAGCCCACCGTCCCCAGAAGAAAAGCGGCGAGGTTCGCTTTGTGTTTATCTCTCGCGTCTCTCCCATGAAGAACCTGGATTTCGCCATTGATCTTGTCTGCCGCCTCAAGGGGAACGTCACCTTTGACATCTATGGTCCCGCTGAAGACGCCAGCTACTTTGAGCAATGCCAGCGCGCGATAGCGCAGGCCCCCGAGGGCGTAACGATCCGATTCATAGGGCCGGTTGAACATGAAGAGGCGAAAAGCAAATTTTATGAATACCACTTCTTCCTGTTTCCCACGCGCGGCGAGAACTTCGGCCACGTAATCGTTGAAGCGCTGGCCGCCGGCTGCCCCGCGATCATCAGCGACCAGACTCCGTGGGTCGATCTGGAACGGCAGGAAGTCGGCTGGAACCTTGCGCTCAACGACCTGGCCCGTTGGCAGCAGGTGCTGCAAAACTGCGTCGATATGGACGGCGCTAACTATTCGGAAATGTCACGGCGGGCCACCCAGTTCCTGAAAGATTGGGTGCAGTCGCCCAAGATTCGCCAGCAGAATGTCGAATTGTTCAAGCACAGTCTGGCCATGAACTCTGTAAAAAAGGGCGAGGAGGTCAGCGCGTAATGAACGTCCTGGTCCTTGGCGGGGCGGGCATGCTGGGGCACAAAGTCTTCCAGCATCTGAAAGACCGCCTCCCCGACACCTGGTGTACCGTGCGCGGCTCCGTGGCCGACGCGCTTGCGCTCGCGCCGTCCATTTTTCACCCCGCCAACGTCATCGGCAACATTGACGCCGCCGACTGGCCCGCGCTGGAGCGCCTGCTCGCCGACCGCCGCCCCCGCGTGATTGTCAATTGCGTCGGCGTGATCAAGCAGCGCTCTGAAGCCAAGTCCGCCGTGCCCAGCATCACTATCAATGCTCTGCTGCCCCACCGCCTGGCTGAGCTCTGCCAGCGCTGGGAGGGACGCCTTATCCATTTCAGCACGGACTGCGTATTCAGCGGCGAGCGCGGCAATTACACTGAAGATGACTTTTCTGACGCGCATGATCTCTATGGCCGCACCAAGTTCCTGGGCGAAGTGAGCGCGCGCAACGCCCTCACCTTGCGCACTTCTATGATCGGGCGCGAGCTGACGCAGTTTCGCAGCCTGCTGGACTGGTTCCTGGCTGAAGCCCACGCCCGTCGCCGCGTCCAGGGCTTTACCCGCGCTTTTTATTCCGGCGTTACCACCAACTACCTGGCCGAACTGCTCGGCCAGATTATTTCCCGCCATCCTCAGTTGCACGGCCTTTATCAGGTCGCCAGCGACACCGTTTCCAAGTTCGAACTGCTGTCCCTGCTGCGCGATGCCTATAAGCTGGACTGCGAAATCCAGCCCCGGGAAGATTTCTTTTGCGATCGCAGCATGAAAGGCGACAAATTTATTGCCGCCACCGGCCTC
>JBARNL010000026.1:0-3676 GCA_049802955.1 Candidatus Angelobacter sp. | reverse complement strand
GTGCGTGGATGAGGGCGAACTCGAAGACCTGTTCGACCAAACCAAGGAAGACAACCTGCGGGTCGCGCCGGCGTTTCGATTCCACGAAGCGCAACGGGCGCGCGCCCGGCTATTGTTCGAGTATCTGCGTCGCATGGGATTCAATTCCATGGCGCTCCTGGTGTGGGCGTATGCGGAACAGAAGAGAGTTCAGAGTCCCGGAATGCCCAGGAACGAGGAACTCGCCCAGAACATCCGCGAGATCATCGACCTTGGCACAGAGGTTCGTTTCTACTTTATCCTTGCCTTGTCCAAACTTTCCGTCCAACTGCTGCTCGATGAATTGAGGGTCGTGCGGATTCGCAACCTGCCCAGATTGCGCCACGCTGCCGGGATCGACGGCCTTGAGTCTTATCGCCGTCTTGCGCAGACTGCCGTGGCCCTTAGTGCAGCCCAGCGCCGCAATGCAGGCCCACGATTGGCCATCCTGCTTTGTGGCAGCCACATTGATACCTGATTCAGGCTCATCCCTTTCCTGACGTCTCCCCTCACAGTTCAACAACTCCAGAAATCAATATGAGTGTTCCTCTTCACGCAGTCCAGCACATTCGCAGGATGCGCGGCGGATCACAGGCCCATCTACTGCGGGCTTCCGACGGCGCATGCTACGTCACGAAATTTCAGAATTCACCACAGGGCGTCAAGATTCTTGCCAATGAGATGTTCGCCACGTCGCTTGGCCTGTGGCTCGGTTTGCCCATGCCGCAAGTGGAGGCCATCGAAGTCTCCGATTGGCTGATCGGCAATACACCGGAACTCCGCATCCAGGTTGCCGACAACGAGGTCCCGTGCAGCAGTGGCCTGCAATTTGGGTCGCGCTACCCATGCGATCCGGCGGATGATCCGCTGGAAGTCTTCGATTACCTACCGGCGAGCCTCATGGAGAAGGTGACCCAGACCCTCTCGTTCGCGCGCGTCTTGGTGCTCGATAAGTGGTTGGCCAATGCCGATGGCCGGCAGGCGATCTTTACGCGGAAACGCAGGGGGCGCAACTTCCAAGCGATCTTTATTGACCAAGGGTATTGTCTGAACGCAAATGAATGGTCGTTCCCAGACTTGCCGTTGCACGGAGTCTATGCCCGCAATTGCGTATACCAGGACATTACGGGATGGGAGTCATTCGAGCCGACGCTTTCAAAGGCGGAACAGGCCGACGTCACCGATATCTGGCGTTGCGCGGAGCGGATCGTGCCTGAATGGTATGCGCACGATGGTGACGCTTTGGAGCGAATCGTCGAAACGGTGTGTACCCGGCGTCAGGACATACGGCGTCTGATTGATGCCTTCCGTCAATCCAGCCGCAATCCATTTCCGAACTGGAAGGAGAATTAAGTAGAGTCGCCGACACTTCTCCGCAGAAATTTATTACCTATATAAGGGTAAATTATCTGCTATTAATCCTCTATATAGGTATAATACGAGAATGGCGAAAGCAACCCAGTCATCGAAGGCCTTGCCTGTCATGGCCATGGATCAGCTGCAAAAGCTGGGGCGGGACATGGCCATCGCCCGCAAGAGACGGTGCATGTCCTTGAGCGAAATGGCGGAGCGCATGATGGTCAATATCAAGACCGTGCAGCGTCTCGAAAAGGGCGATCCTTCTGTCGGCATTGGAATTGTGGCCACGGCGCTGTGGGTGTTGGGGATGCACCGGCGAATCGGCGATCTGGTCGCGCCCGAAAGTGACCAAATCGGGTTGCAAGAAGACATCAAGAACTTGCCACGGGATTTTCGAAAATCAAGAAAGCAGACTGACGAATTGAATTTCTGAGTGAGTGATGCCGAAAACTTACGTCTATCTCTATCTCAAGGAAGGCCCAGTTCCGGCGGGTCTGCTGGAACAAATCGGCGAAGGCCGCGAGGCAACCGCTCGTTTCAGCTACGGGCGCCGCTATCTTGAGCGGAAGGACCGGCTCGCGATTGATCCTGTCCAGTTGCCCCTGCACGATCCCGATTCCGACCGTGCCTACACGACGCCAGAAGGGTTTGTCCTTTTCAATGGCATCCGCGATGCCGCGCCCGATGGCTGGGGTCGGCTTTTGATGGATCGCGCTGCCGGTGGCCGGCCACTCGCGGAAGTCGATTATCTGATCGCAACCGGAGACACTCGGGTAGGTGCGCTGGCCTTTGGCCCGGATTTGTCTGGACCACGACGCGTCTGGCCGTGGCCTGAAGAAGATGTGGATGGCGAGAACTTTGATCTGGCAGAGATGCTCGTAGCGGTACGGGAGATCGATACAGCCGACGATCTCTCTCCCAAGCATCGCCGTTTTCTGGCGCGCGGCTCGTCGCTGGGTGGAGCGCGCCCCAAGGCCACGACGGTCTACAAGGGAAAACCATGGATTGCCAAGTTCGGCCGCGCCAACGATCGGTACCCCATGTGCCGCGCTGAATACGTGGCCATGACACTGGCAGCGCAGGTTGGACTGAATGTGCCGCCTGTGCGCATCGAGAAAGTGCTTGGACAAGACATTTATCTCATCGAGCGTTTTGACCGTGTACAAGATGGCGATGGATTCCAGCGTCTGCCGTTTATCTCGGGGCTGACGATTATTGGCGCGCATGAGAGTGAATCATCGCACCAAAGCTATCGCCGCCTGGCGGAGCAATTGCGGCTCTTCGGGTCGGCTCCTGGGAAAGATGCGCGGGAGTTGTGGCAGCGGATGGTATTCAACATTCTCTGCAACAATAACGACGACCATCTCAGAAATCACGGTTTCCTCTGGGACGGCAAGGGCTGGCGTCTCTCACCCGGCTACGATATCGTGCCGTTCCCGCAGGTTTCGCTGGAGCGCGATCTTGCCATTGGCGTCGGAGCCAACGGACGCCGGGCTACATTGCTTAACGCGTTGAGTGAGGTCGCAAGTTTTGGGTTGTCGCGAAGCGAAGCAGTAGCGATGGCTCAGGCCATGCAGAGAACCGTGAAGGCAAGCTGGGAAAAGCTCTGCAAGAAAACTGGTTTTACGTCCACCGAAATTGAACGGCTGCGCACTTGTTTCATCGCTTGCGACGAAACAATAGAGGATGCGTAGGACGATTAGATGGTAATTCGCAATCCTATGGACTCGGCATTACTGCTGCCAACTCTCGGGGTTGCGGGCCTCCGCCAAAGCTTATAATTAAAGCGATTAATGCCTCAAGGTAGCGCGGCTATTGAGCACAAGAGCGGCAGGTGCGCACAGAAAATACTGAGGAAAACCTTTGCTCATCTATCCTGACACGAATATCTGGAATCGGCTATGCAAGCAGGAGGAGAACCCTCGCACAGTCCTTGAGGCACTTTCGGCGCAAGGTGCAACGCTTACTCTAAGCCCGCACACCATCTACGAACTCGCGCGGACCTTCACGGGTTCGAAACCCACTTCGAAGGAACAAGCAGTTAAGCTATTCTCCTATATCAAGCAATTCCTCGATGGCGGAATTCCATGCTCCAAGCAGTTGATGGATCTGGTCGGCGATGAGGCGGTCGCCTTCGGCCAAGGCAGAACCAATATCAATCCACTCCTCACTGATGACGATCGCAAGCTTCTCTGTGAAGAGGTCGATAAGCTTGCTGCCGGTAACCTGGAGCAGCGCGTTCCCGAATTCATTCGGAAGCGCATGGCCTTTGCAGCTGGGACGCGCCAGAACCAGAAAG
>JBARNL010000025.1:0-2545 GCA_049802955.1 Candidatus Angelobacter sp. | reverse complement strand
GCTTAACCGTGTTTTGGGGAGATTGGCGTATGGAGATGAATTGGTCACGTTGTTTTCATTGTGAATCGAGTTTTGGCGTGCTGTTGGTTCCAAGCCAACCTGGAGTGTTTGCCCTGGCGGAAGAAGTTGTGCAGGCGGTAGGAGAGCAGCAACGCCGCATGCTGGCGGTGTTTGAAGTGGCTGAAGCCGATGATCTTTCACGTGCCATGAGCCGGCTGTTTGCGGCGGGCAGCCCGTGGCGGGAAAAGATGGCCGAGTCCAAGGTCTATGTGCGCTATGCCATCGCGCCCAGCATTGCCGATCGGCGGACAGCAGCCGCAGCGCTGAAGAACTGGCTGAGCGCGCAAAGGGAAGTAGCGTCACAGATATTTGAACAGAAGCCATTTGAGCAGACGCCGGCGGTGGCGGCGGAGCCGAAGCCGAAGCCAGTGCTGGCGATGGCGGCTGTGGGTGCTTTGCCCGCGGAAGAAACGGGTGAAATGCGGAGCGAGCGCCGTATCGCGCGAGCGCAGCATGAGGGCGGGGTCCCCAGCAAGCCCGGTGTTGGCTTGATGGGGTGCGAAGGCGAAGCAGCGCAGCGTGGCGGAGCCCTTGAAATGAAGACCGTGGCGGAACGCGCGGTGGATCGCGTGACCCACGGCATCAAGCTGGGCAAAGCAGTTTCAGCAGGATCCTAAATACAAACAGCGGAGCCAGAAAGCGAGCAGGTGGGCTCGCGCCATGCAGCATGTGACATTGGAATATTAACCATGGCGGGCAGTAAACATCGTGGAAATTAGACCGAATCGGAGAAAAATAAAGATGGCTGAGATTAATGTAAAAGTCATGAAGGAAAATGCAAAAGTACAGACACAGCAGCCGGCTTCGGGGCAAGCTCCGGGACTGAAATTTCCGCGGTATTTCACGCGCGCCGGCGTTTCCCCCTATGACGAAGTTGAGTGGGAGCTGCGCACGGCCAGCATTACTGACGCCAAGGGCAACAGCATTTTTGAGCAGCGCGATGTTGAGTCGCCCAAAGACTGGTCCATGACCGCCATCAACATTGTGGCCAGCAAATACCTGCATGGCACGCTTGGGACGCCGCAACGCGAGACCGGCGTCCGGCAGTTGATTCAGCGCGTGGCAGAGAGCATCCGCGACTGGGGCTGGGAGCAGGGATATTTCGCGAGCGCGGAAGACCGCGACACGTTCCACGACGAGCTGGTGCACATTCTGGTGCAGCAAAAAGCGGCGTTTAATTCTCCGGTGTGGTTCAACGTTGGCTGCGACCGGCTGGAGCCGCTCAGCGATGCGCAGAACTGGCACTGGAACCGCGAGCAGGGCACAGTGGAGTTTTCCACCACGGGCTACAAAGCGCCGCAATGCTCCGCATGCTTTATCAACTCGGTGAAAGATTCACTGGATTCGATTCTGACGTTGGCCAAAACGGAAGGCATGCTGTTCAAGTGGGGCAGCGGCACGGGAACAAATCTTTCTGCGCTGCGCGGATCGACAGAAGAGCTTTCCGGCGGCGGATCGGCCAGTGGGCCCTTGAGCTTTATGAAAGGCTTTGACGCTTTTGCCGGCGTGATCAAGTCCGGCGGCAAGACGCGTCGCGCGGCCAAGATGGTGATTTTGAATGTCGATCATCCTGATATCGAAAGCTTCATTGACTGCAAAATGGCCGAAGAGAAAAAAGCCTGGGCGCTGATTGAGATGGGGTATGACGGCTCCTCGCCCGACTCTGACGCTTACAGCTCCATCTTCTTCCAAAACGCGAACAACTCCGTCCGCGTAACGGATGAGTTCATGCAAGCGGTGGAGCGTGATGAGAATTTCTCCACGCGCTCAGTTAAAGACCGCCACGTCATGGAGACCAAAAGGGCGCGCCATCTGATGAACAAGATTGCTGAAGCCACATGGTGGTGCGGCGATCCGGGCATGCAATACGACACGACGATCAACAAGTGGCATACGTCGAAAAACACGGACCGCATCAACGCCAGCAATCCGTGCAGCGAGTACATGTTCCTGGACGATTCGGCCTGCAATCTGGCGTCGCTCAACCTGATGAAGTTCCTCAAGTCGAACGGCGAGTTTGACGTGCCTGCGTATCGCCACGCCGTGGACGTGATGATTACGGCACAGGAAATTCTCGTCGACAATGCCGGATATCCGACGGAATCGATTGCGCGCAACTCGCATGACTATCGTCCTTTGGGACTGGGCTATGCCAACCTGGGCGCGCTGCTGATGGCCAGCGGCTTGCCGTATGATTCCGACGCCGGCCGCGATTACGCTGCGTGCGTTACGGCAATCATGTGCGGTGAAGCCTATCTGCAGTCGGCGCGCATTGCCGGACAGTGCCCGCAGATTGCGCCGGCCAGTTCGCGCGTTTCTCCGCAGGACGTTACCGGCGGCGCTTGTCCCGGCTGGTACATCAATCGTGAGCCGTTCCTGAACGTGATCCGCATGCATCGGGCATCGGTAAACAAGATCAACAAAGATAACGTTCCCGCGGCGGTGCTTGAAGGCAGCCGCCAATCCTGGGACGAAGCTCTGGCCC
>JBARNL010000024.1:0-9218 GCA_049802955.1 Candidatus Angelobacter sp. | reverse complement strand
CCTCAGGCGTTGGTCTTTGCGAGTTTGCGTTTGGTTTTGCCGGGATTGAGCACGCCGCGCAAAAACAGGTTGCTCATTTCTTCGGCCATGGTTCCGGCGTCAAGGTCCACACGCGGGTTGTGCCAGGTGTAAATCCAATTGATCATGCCAAAGAGTCCCAGCACGGCTAGCCGTCCAGAAAATTGTAGTCCTTTTTCTCGCCGGAGATCTTCCAGCAGGCCCAGGCAGATTTTGTAGTACTCGCGCTTAATGGCCCTGATCTCAGCGCCGCGGCCATTCTTGAGCGTTTCATCTTCGTGCGTTAGGACTTTCATGGCTTCTTTGTTCGCCAAAAAATATTCCAAGTGATTCTCAATAAACATGCGGACACGCTCTTCCGCGTCCTTGGATTCTTTCAGCCGTTCCTGCAGTCGCTCGATGATCGTGCGGAACGTATGTTTCTGGATCAGGTAAAGCAGGTCTTCCTTGGACTCAAAATAATGGTAGAGCCCGGCCAGCGACATACCGGCCGCGCGCGAAAGGTCGCGCATGGAAGCGCCTTCATAACCTTTTTCACAGAAGATGTGGGCGGCATGGTGCAGCAGTTTGGACAACCTGCGGTCAAACCGGGAATCCGGCATCTCTTCGGCACTTGAAAGAGCAGTTCGCCCCTTCCGGCCATTAAGAGGTTCGCGAGATAAGCGGATTTCCATGTTCTGCAGCGCCATAAGGCTTAACTTACCGAACGTTCGTTCGTATATATTATTATGCCGCATGGTTGCCTCCCGGGTCAATTTGGGGACCTTTGGACACAGGGCGGCAGCTCTCCCGTGAAGGCGACTTATACTGAGCATAAATAAATAGAGGGATTCGCAAATAAAGGGATTCGCCTATGACTGACCAGGACTTGCTCCTTGGAATATATGCCGCATTCAACCGCCGCGACATTGATGCCGTTCTAATCGCCATGCATCCAGAGGTCGATTGGCCCAATGGCATGGAAGGAGGCAGGGTTTACGGACACGAGGCCGTCCGCCAATACTGGCAACGGCAGTGGAAACAAATAAATCCTGTAGTCGAACCTCAGAGCTTCCACACCGATCCAACTGGCGCAATCGTAGTAGAGGTTCATCAGGTCATTCGCGACTTGTCCGGCAGCTTGCTAGCCGAGCGAATGGTGCAGCATGTTTATCGTATTGAAGACGGGCTGATTCGATCCATGGAGATCAGAGAAACTAACCAAACACCCTGATTCCGATTTCGGGCCGAATGCAAGCTGCATATATTTTTTACCTTCATCGCCGCCACTATATGAAGTAAGCGGACTACGTCACAAGACGGAACCCAGGCGCTCGATTTCCCCCCGAGCTTTCACTCGTTTCGATTACCGCAGCTAAATTGCGTGCGCGGACTTATCTTTTTTTGTCATGTCAATGTTCGCCGCTGCAGCGGTGTGTCCAAGGGGCCCGGACAGTCGCAGAAAGTTGTTCCGTCGATAGAGTGACTACTGTCACATACCCAGAGCCGAAAAATTAAATACATTCGACGGTGGACTGAAAAAGCTCACTTTTAGCAGCTTGGTCCCCTCCAGGAGAGATACAAAAATGAAAACGCAAAATTATAAAAACTCACTCAATCCGGTGGCCAGGTTCGCATCTATTTTTGCGCTTGCAGCGCTCATAGCATTGGCATCAGGTTGCGGCGGTGGCGGATCATCCACAGCATCCAACCCCAGCCCAACCCCAACCCCCGGCGCTACGGCCAACTCAGCACAGGTGCGCTTTGGCGACGCGCCGGCCGATAGCGTAATCGCCTTTGAAGTTTCCGTCTCGTCGTTATCGCTCACACCAGCCGGGGGTGGCACGCCGGTTACTGTTGCAGTCCCGGCCAACAACCGGATTGAACTCACGCACGCCTCGGGAAAATTTGAGCCATTCATCGCCGGCAATCTGCCTCAGGGCACGTTCTCTGCCGCGAACCTCACATTGGTTAATTCCGAACTCACGTTCCTCACTTCTGCAGGCACACTGGTTCACATCAACGGCCCGGCCAGCGCGTCCATTACTATTCCGCTTAGCCCGAACCTCACGATTGGCAGCAGCCCGCTTGTATTGAATATTGACGTGAACGTCGGAGCATCTATCACTACGGCAGCCGGCGTAGTAAACGGAATCGCTTTCACCGCGTCCTCGTTCAACATCACGGCCAAAGCCCCCGGTGTCCAGGCCAACCAGCAGGATGATGACGGCGAAATTGAAGACGTGCAGGGCACAGTGACCGCGGTGAACGGCTCCAGCTTTACTTTCAAAGTTGGCCAGACCGGTTCATTGATGACTTTCAATACGGATGGCACCACCGAGTTCAAAGATGGCGTCACCACCGTTGCCAGCCTGCTAAACCAGGTTGTGACCGTGGAAGGCTTCACCCGCGCAGATGGCAGCTTGTTCGCCAAGGAAATTGAAGGCCTGGAAAGCAACACCGGAGCGGAAGTTGAAGGCCTGATCACCGCGATCAGCGGCGCCACGCTTACGGTGAATGCCCAAGATGGCATCGGCAACGGAATGGACGATACCAAGATCGGCGCCAGCTTCAGCGTGAACATCGCCGGTTTTAATGCCAGCAAGTTCCGCGTAAAAGCCGGCAACGGATTCGGCGGCGGCCTGCCCAGCGCAACCTTCCCCTTTGACGCAACCACCATCCACCAAGGTCAGCGGATTGAAGTTGATACCGATGCGGCTGTGCCAGCAGAGAACGGCGCAATCACTCCGGACAAGATCAACCTGCAACAGCAAGGCGTCTCCGGTGTGGTGGCAAACGCCGCAGCCAGCACCTTCGACATCAATCTGGCCACCGATTCTGCCCTGAGGACCATCTCCGGACAGGCTGTGGTCCACGTTACAACAAACGCTTCAACCGATACCCGCGTCGCCGTGGCTAATGGCGGCACGGTGCAGGTACGTGGTCTGCTCTTCTGGAACGGAACGTCATGGCAGATGATTGCCCGCCGTATCCGATAACAGACAAATAACTCAGTACGCTCCAACTGGCCGCATCCACCACGGGTGCGGCCGTTTTTATTTGGCGGAGATTCCTTGATCTCTGGCGGTAGGATCAGTGGAATGTGCGCTCCCGAATGGGAGCCGATCACAGGATGATTCAACCGCATTGATCGCGGGCGAGTGTCACCCCTAATCATGCGCGAAGCAATCATTTTGAAAGAAATTGAAAACAGCGCAGCAGCTTTTCAATTCAAAGTTTGCTGCGCTGCGGAGTTTTTACCAGCGAGGTTCGCGAGGCTGGCGCGCGTGGCCAGAATAGTCGTCCCTGCCTCCGCCTCCGCCGCGGCCGCCGCGATCAACTTTGGGGCGCGCTTCATTCACGGTCAAAGCTCGACCGCCGGAATCTTTGCCGTTCAGACCGGCAATTGCCTTTTCCGCTTCATCATTGTTCGGCATTTCCACGAAACCGAAGCCGCGTGATCGTCCTGTGGCACGGTCCGTTACTACCGTCGCACTATCAACAGCTCCGAAAGGCGCAAACAGCGACCGCAGCTGGTCTTCGGAAAGGCTGAAGGAAAAGTTACCTACAAAAATCTTCTTCATGGAAGTCCTTTTTACTAACGTTCAAGATGGTTCTCAGCAGAAATAGGCAGGCACTAACAGGCGACGTGTCTATCACAGTCGAGGACGGAGGAATCATAGCAGGTAAACACCCTACGCTCCACAAGTTCAATTTTACTGTCCGATATCGAACATTAAGAGTTTGCAAATATTTGCGCGTAAAAGCTAATTCGATTCTTTAGCCTTTCCAAGTCGACAAAACACTTTTGCCCACAAGCGTATGAGACATCCTGTTTTGTCTGGCGGCAATCTTATCTCTGTTATCCCAATTATCCCGCCCCCGACGAGGACCTTATGCCACATTTTGTTAGAGACATTCAGGAAATCCGGCAGCGCGCCATTCACAAGATGGAAGACGGCGCGGTAACCGAAAGCTATAAAGGCGATGTAAACAAAACCATTGAAATCTTAAATGAGGCGTTGGCGACGGAAATTGTCTGCGTGCTGCGCTACATGCACCATTACTTCATGGCTACCGGCGTTCACGCCAAGAGCGTGGCCGATGAATTTAAAGAGCATGCCGACGATGAGCGCGAACACGCCGACTCCCTTGCGGAACGCATCCAGCAACTGGGCGGCAAGCCTAATTTCGATCCTAAAGGGCTGCTGGAGCGTTCTATTTCACAGTATGTGGAAGGTGAAACTCTGGCGGAGATGATTCGCGAAGACCTGATCGCCGAGCGCATGGTGATTGAGGTTTACCAGGAGATGGTCCGCTACTTCGGCACCAATGATCCCACTACCCGCATTCTGGTGGAAGAGCTTCTGCGAAAAGAAGAAGAGCACGCCAGCGATCTTTCCGATCTGCTGTACATTGCCAACCCTGAAACAGGCCAGTCTGAAGGCCAGGATCCAGGGACGGATCCTTTGCAGCTACAGCGAGAAGCGAACGGCAATACGCGCGAACGGACCGAGGAAGAATTGAAGAAGGGCCGCAAACCGGCAGCGTGATGTCCTTGTCCCGAGCGGAGCGAGGGAACCCTACGTTCTCGTAAAATCGTACTATTATTCTCGTCCTGGCTTCAGGCGATTCCGGTAATAGGGTTACCTCGCTCCGCTCGGGATTGCAAGAAACTACTGAGTGCTCACACCCAGCTGCGTCAGCATAAACGCATAGTCGAACGCAATTTCCTTCAGATGGTCGTACCTTCCGGACGAACCACCGTGTCCCGCTGCCATGTTTGTCTTCAGCAGCAGCACATTTTTGTCGGTCTTGAGCGTGCGCAGCTTGGCTACGTATTTTGCCGGTTCCCAGTACATTACCTGGCTATCATTGAAAGAAGTCTTCACCAGCAACGCGGGATACGCACCCTTCTTGAGGTTGTCATAGGGCGAATATTTCACCATGTAATCGTAGGCCGGCTTTTCATTGGGATTGCCCCACTCCTCATACTCTCCCACGGTGAGCGGCAACGATGCATCGAGCATCGTATTCATCACATCGACAAACGGCACGTGCGATATCACGACCCTGAACAGGTCAGGACGGAGGTTCGTAACCGCGCCCATCAGCAATCCGCCAGCCGATCCGCCCTCGATGGCAATCTTGTCGCGCGAGCCATATTTGTTTGCTACCAGGTATTCCGTGCAGGCGATGAAATCAGTAAACGTGTTCATCTTGTTCATCATTCGTCCTGCATCGTGCCAAGGCTTGCCCAGATCACCGCCGCCGCGAATATGCGCAAACGCCATCACGACGCCGCGATCCAGCAGTGAAAGCCGGGTAGAGCCAAACGTCACGGGAAGAATCGCGCCATAAGAACCATACGCATACACGTAAAGCGGGTTGGAACCATCAGCCTTCTTGAGGTCTTTACGATATACCAGAGATATCGGGACCTTTACGCCGTCTTTGGCCGTGGCCCAGACGCGCTCAGACTGATATTTCTTTGGGTCGTAGCCGCCTGGCACTTCCGTCTGCTTCAGCAGCGTCGACGTATGCTTTTCGACATCGTAATCAAAGACAGATGCCGGAGTGACCAATGACTGATAGGCGTAACGCAGGTTCTTCGTCTTGTACTCGCGATTCACCTGAACTGAAGCCGTATACACCGGCTCGGGATAGGTGATGCGCTGCTTTGCGCCGTCGGCAAAGTTTACGATCGTAAGTTGCGGCAGGCCATTCTCGCGTTCCACCAGGGTATAGAAGTCTTCAAAGACTTCAATGTCGTTCAACATCACATCCGAACGGACGGGGACCATTTCTTTCCAGTTGTCTTTTTCCGGCGCGCTCACCGGCGTGGTCACCAACCGGAAAGTTCGGCCTTTGTCATTGGTGCGGATTAAAAACTGGTCGCCGTGGTGGTCAGGATAATATTCCACGTCCTGCTGGCGCGGAGCTATCAGCTTCCACTCGCCTTTGGGGTCAGAAGCATCCAGGTATCGCGCTTCAGACGTTGTATGGCTGCCGATCTGGAGAAAAATGTATTTATCGCTGCGAGATTTTCCTGCGCCTACGGTGAACCGCTCGTCTTTTTCTTCATATACCAAATCGTCCTTCCCTGCCGCGGCCCCAAGCTCATGGCGGTAGAGCCGGTATTGGCGCTTGGTCTTTTCATCTTCCACGGTATAAAAAAGCGTCTTGTTGTCATTGGCCCACGCCACGGATCCAACTTTATCGGCGATGACATCAGAGTCTTTCCCGGTCCGCAGATCGCGCACGCGCAGCTTGTATTGGCGAAAGCCGGTATTGTCCGTGGAGTAAGCCAGCAGGTTGCCGTCATCGCTCACTTCATAGGCGCCCAGTGACATAAAGGGCTGGCCTTTTGCAAGCTCGTTCTGGTCCAGGGTGATTTCTTCCGCCGCTTCCACGCTTCCTTTCTTGCGAGCGAAGATGGGATACTGCTTCCCTTTTTCCCAGCGGGAATAATAAAAATAGCCGCCGTCCTTATATGGCACGTTCACATCGGTTTCTTTGATGTGGCTCACCATCTCGTCATAGAGCTTTTGCTGGAGCGCTGCCGTGGGCTTCATCACGCCTTCGGCGTATGCGTTCTCGGCTTCAAGATACTGCGCGACCTCTGGATTCGACTTGTCGCGCAACCAGCGGTAATCGTCCACCAGCTTGCCGCCGTTGATGGTGTTTTCCGTGTGGACAGACTTTGCCACCGGAGGTGGCGGCGGAGCAGGCGCATTGGCCGTGCCGGCGGTTTTATCTTCTGCGTTCAGGAATGTGCTCATGAGGAGAAAAAGGACAACCACTGATTTTTTCATAAATCCGCCTTTTGCGTGAGGAAGGGCGCGAAGCTGTCCGAAATTATAACAATAGCGAGCACCGACCCTGTGCCCCATTGACATCAATGGTAAGCTCCTCAGTTCGGGGGAGGAAGATCCAAAAGCCCGGTGCCACTCAGGAAAGACCAATTCGCAGCAGAAATAAGTGCCCAAGACATTATTGATCTCTGCACTAACCATGACGCTGAGGACATTTCACTTGAATTTAAGCAAAATCTATTCACGTTCCCCGGTCGGGCACCAGACGTTCAGGCAAAACTGCTTGACGATCAAATTGAAGACACGCTTTCGGATATAGTAGCTTTCGCCAACGCATTTGGCGGTCATATTATCGTAGGGATCGCTGACACTCTTAGCCGCGCTGAACGGATAGCGCCGCTTAGTGCGGAGAACGCCACACGTATAGCGCAAGTCATCCGAGACAGGGCCGCGGTATTTATTCGTCCCAGGCTACCACTTCTTGAATCGGTTCCGTTCCCTATGGATGCACGCCAGCAAGATTGGACGGTAGTGGTGACAATTCCGCCAGGAGAGTCGAGGCCGTATCTGTCCTCGTTTCGGGACCAAACTCGGTTTACTATTAGAGACGGGAACAGGAAGCGGGCAATGACGGCTGAAGAGATCCGGGAAGCGATTCTTGCTGCACCTCAATCAACCGCTATTGCTGGTATTCTCTCAGAAATTAGAGTTCTGAGAGCACTTATCGAAGAAAGGTACAGCCCTGATCAAGATCTCAAGGGCACAAAGAGACGCTCGTGGAAACAGATATTGCAGAAATATTGGAACTGACTGATTCCAATCAGTTCCTCAAATTAATGCAGCGGGTATTCGAGGATCGCGTAGGATCCCGACCAATGTTCCGGATTACCGGGACTCCTTCTGTATTAGAAGATAGCCCATCGAGCGTAAAAAATTCTCAACTGATCGCGCTCCTCGAGAACCCTCCGGGACGGACCGATGGTTGGACTGTTAAGCCCCTGCCGCCACTTCGACGCAACGCATTAGGATTCGAAAATGATCGAATCGACTGGCACCACCTAAAATTCATTCGCAATGGGCACTTAGAATTCTGGACAGCCATTGACTCTAGTTTTTGCTGGAACCAAGACCCGGAAAGCTTCAAGCAACACCCGCGACTTTATCCTTACGCAGTAGTCGAATACCCGCTGAGCTTCTGCAGGCTTTTTAGCAAGGTAGTTCGCTTGCTTGATATTAAAGAATCCGTCGTGCTACAGATTCAATACATCAACATCAAAGGCGCTGTGTTACTGCCTTATCGTCCGGAGAGTTTAGGATTTATGCATCCAATGCAATCCGTCAAACCGTTAGATCGGCAGCGGCTGGTCTTGCCTAAACTCAAAGTTCCAGTGGGTTTCGATCCTGATCCAGTAGCATTAGATCTTATTCAAGAACTTTACTTTGAATTTGGATACGAGAAAAAGCACATTCCCTTTTTTGATCAATCCGGTCACTCAACCCTTTCCGCATCAGAACTTTGAGAACTGCTCACGGCGCGCTTTGCGGACGATGATTGAAGGTCTTGCGAATAAAGGGAAATCGCTGCAGCAGTAATTCCATTCGGTCAGCGTATCTTTAAAATTCCAGCAATGACCTGTCCGTTGCTGTATCAAAGCTGGTGACGTGAAACATGCGATGCTGAGAAAACTGGACCATCATGGGATTGGACCGCGTTCCATCTTTACGTACCACCACCAACTGGGCTTCCTTATCAGAACCTCCAGGATTAGCTCCCAGGGTTGCGAAGATGCTGCTGTCACTCCAGTCGCTGATCTGCAATGACACAAAGCTGCCGGAATCCTGGTTCAGAATCAGCCTGACCTCGCCCGTATCCGGGCCGAAGCTGCAGCCATTGATAATGATCGACGCCATGGGTTCCACGGCAAATTGCTTGCTCACTGTTCCCAGACGGAAGTTATTTGTAGAGGTCTGAAATTCAGAAGTCTGCCCCGCGATGAGCGGGCGGTCGCAAAAAACGAACTTGGTGATGAACCGCTGCGACGCGTTCAATTGCTGCGTTGCATTGGGATCATCCAGCCGCTGCAGCTTAAGTTGGGTCAGGAATACTCTCTGCCAGCCGCCAGCCTGTTGCAGACTGGTGAAACGTTCCCTCAGTTGCTGGTTATGCTGCTCTATCACCCCGCGCTGGTGTTCATTTAATTCCGCAGCCATCTTTTTCACGTCAGCGTGAGGCCGCGCAGCAGGGCTGTTGAGGCTGCTCGGCGGCTGTGACGCGGGGCTTTCAGAAGCAAAGTTGTTGGGCGACCCCGGGTTGATGATTGCCGATTGAGGCTTTACCGGTTGTTGCGCCGCCGCGCTGAATGCCATGGCAGCCATAAAAATAGAGATCATTGCCCAGTTCTTCAT
>JBARNL010000023.1:0-3603 GCA_049802955.1 Candidatus Angelobacter sp. | reverse complement strand
CTGGTGGTAAGGCTATAGAGGCTCTGGCCTGGCTGCGAAGGCGTGAAAAGATTCGCGGTTGAAAACGCAAAGTTAGGTCCGCTGAGAGCATTGGCCGTGTTTGCTTTCTCAGCGGCTATCAGCCTGCTTCCTGGCCATTCAGCCGACCGATCGGGGCCAGAGAACACTACTGCGCACACAATTCCATCGCGGTTCACCAGTGCGGCCCATTCCTGGTTTCCCAGCCCGCTGTTCGCCTCCTTGCCCTGCTTGACCACTGAGGTTAATGCACTTTTTAAGTTTTGATAGTCGGGCAATCCAGAGCATTTCTCATTCGTCTTCTGTGCAGCGACAGCGCTTACAAGCACAGCTATGACAGCGACGTTGAGTGCAAGTTGGCGGACCAAACCGGGCAATATTCTCATCGCAACCTCGGAAGCTTTCTCCCACACATGGATTCCCGAAAAAGAAACAGGGTTGACTCAGCGCCCGAGATGTTGGATTGGGAGAAAAACGGAGTAAACGTCCCGCTGGAAGTTGCGATTGCATAACTCTACGCGGTCACTTCTTCCGGATCGCCAGCCGCCTTGGTAATTGCCTCAAGCAGAGGTTGGGCAATGCCATGGATGGACGGAACTAAATAGTCGGCAGTTGGACGGAGATGTTTGTCTTCACCGTCTGCGTAAATTGCGATCACGGGAAGATCGGGTCTGGCTTTTTTCAGTTCACGCGCAAGATTGGCTCTAAGATGCACGGGAATAGAACTGCATAGAACTACAGCCCGGGCATGGTCTTTCTCCGCCATCTCCAGCACCATTGCGCTCTCTTTGCTTGTCAACACGGCATAGCCCGCCTGCTGAATTATTGCGTTTCGGACACGCAAAAGCCCAACGTTAAGTCCGGCGGAAATGATTGTTTTAGGCATGGCCCTCACGCCTCTTGCGCCTCTGTTTCCTGCGAGTGGCTCTCGTCCTGGCTACGAGGATCTCCCAGCAGAGAGCGGATCAGTTCCACCAGAGCTTCAGGTTCGTGGCTTGATAGATTATGGTCCGCGGAACGGCAACTCCTCCCGATCAGTGGACTAAGAGCGATTATCGGGGCTTTGGATTGGCTCTTTACTTTCCGGCTGATCGTTTCGCAATCGATGCGCTTGTCATCAACCAGGATGACCAGATCCAGCTTAGGAAAGCGATCAAACAACTCCAGGGCTTCTGGGCTGCTGTGTGCCGTAAGCACGTTGAATTTGGCCGTCTCAAGGAGCAACTTTCGTGTTGAAAGGGCCTGCCCCGGTTCTGGTTCAGCCACCAGCAGTGTTGGTCTTGTCATAGTGAACTTGATGAATTCTTGCTGCGTGAGGTTGGGTGCAAAGCGGCCCGATTTTATGTTGAGATCTCCATGGTTCGGCAATCCGTCAGTCAGGCAGTTCGCGCACTTGGCGTTTGCTGGCTTTGTGCCGGCCGTTGGCCGTGCGTCAGGCCGGGGACTAGATGCATCGAACAGCTTTGGAGGAGAACACTATGCGGCTCTTGTTGATTTCAGAGGACTGCAAGCGGCATAGACGTTCAAAAATGCAAAGGGCCGGACGAGATGTTATCTGTTCCGGCCCTTGGGGAGAGGACAACACACTAGCAGCACTGATCGTCCTGCCGGATTTCGATCCGCCTGCGAGTATGTAGTCCTTGCGCAACGAATAAGAAGATAAAATTGCTGAACCGCGTTGCAGGTAACTTACCAACAAAATAGCCTTAGTTTGATACCAGACAGAACGTACTCTTAAAACCGGCGGATTATAGTTCAACTATATTGACTGTCTTGAGTAGCAGAACTGCGTTGCACTGGAGAAGGTTTTTAAGCGGCAAAATTGTGCTCAACAAAATCAACATCTGTGCTGATTGGTTCAGCAGGAACCATGGGTACAAATCGGACCTTTTCCCCGCAGCGCTTGCACTTGGGCAATATTGTTCCGGCGAGAACTATAACGAGATGCGGCATTCGATGCGCATAATGGTGAACCCGGTAAACACCTGAACGTGGAGCAATATCACCAGGCTCTAATCGTGAAGATATGTCCAAACCTGCCCTCCACTTTATGTATTCGAGAATCGTAAATTGTAACAGAGACATTTTCGGCAAGGGCCATTCGGGAGCCGCATCATTGATATTGCTGCGAAGATATTGCTGCGAACTGGCGACGTCACAGTGGTCCTGCTCGTTTGATGGCCGCCACTGAATGGGTTTACATTACGCTGGGCGCGCCGATCCCCATCAGCTCAAGGCCCTGGATCAACGCCCGCCGCACCACCGCCGCCGTCGCCAGCAGAAAACTTCTCCTTGCCTCGTCCTTCTCCGTTAGGATGTGGTGCTTGTGGTAGAAATTGTTGAACTGCTGCGCCAGTTGGAAGGCAAACTTGGCCGCGTATGCCGGCTCGGTGGTGGAAATGCACTGCTCAATCATGCTGGAAAGCTGGCCCGCGCGAAGCCATAACTCCCACAATTCGTCGTCTTCTTTCAGGAAGCGCAAATCAACTTTGCCGCTAAGAATCTCTTCAGCGCTCAAACCAGCCTTGCGAAAGATATTGGTTGCGCGGACAATCGCATATTGCGCGTAAGGGCCGGTCTCACCTTCAAAACTCAATGCTTCCTTGAAGTCAAAAGCGAGCACTGAGTTCTTGGTGAACTTCAACATGAAATAACGCAGCGCGCCAATGGCGATCTGCGATGCGATTTCATGGCGCTCCTGCTCGCTCATCTCGGCGTGGCGTGAATCTACTTCCTTCCGCGCCGCCGCGATCAGCGCATTGAGCAGATCATCCGCCTTCACGCCAAAGCCCTTTCGTCCTGAGACCTCTATATATGACCGCTTCTGGTCTTCTTCAGAAACGTCGTAGCCCAGTTCCATGGCGCAGCGCGGCGTGAGCGCCACCATCTCATAAGAAAAATGGTGATAGTCTTCTGCCTGCTCGGTGTAGCCAAGTCCGCGAATGGCTTCAATCACATTGTTCTGCGGATCGGCCTGGCGCGAGTCTATGACGTTATAGATTGCACTCACGCCGCCAAAATGTGGATGGTCTTTTTCGCCCGACTCGGCGGAGATCCACACCTGCCGGCCGTCAGGATAACGATAAAAACGCTGATAGCCGAAGTCGCGTCCCAGCAAGCCAAACTTCCACAGATGATAAGCAATGTCCTTACCGACGTAAGTCACCGTGCCGTTCGACCGCACGATCACCTTGGCATCTTCATCCGGCCCGGCTTTGGGTTCAGCAGAATCATTGGCTGCGGCAGCATCATTGCCTTCAGCTTCGGCTTGCTTCTTGGCAGGTTGCGACCCAGAAGCCCGCTTCATCACCCAGCAACCTTTATTCTTGCCTTCAGTCTCAAAGTAGAGCACGCCCTTTTGCTTCAACAGCTCAAACGCCGACTCCCAGAAATGCAGATGAAGGATTTCGCTTTCCTGGGGCAGAAAATCGTATTCAATGCCCAGCCGCTGCATCGTCTCAAGGTGGCGGCGAATAATCGCCGTGGAAATCAGCTTGCCAATCTCAGCCGCTTCATTGCCGCCGCTCTCAATGTCATGCAATGTTTGCAGACGAAGCTTCAGGTTCTCTTTATTCTCTTCATACC
>JBARNL010000022.1:0-4223 GCA_049802955.1 Candidatus Angelobacter sp. | reverse complement strand
TCTTCTTCTTCTCTTACATAACGGCTGAGTTGTGTCAGAGTGGGATAGCTATAAACTTTGGTGGCTTCGATTGACGTACGATATTTCTCATTGATTTTCCGCACCCACGTAACGCCGCTGATTGAATCGAGGCCCAAATCGATGAACTCCACATCTTCATCAATCTCGCGTGGTTGCATGTGCAACTCTTCTGCAAGCAGCGTTTTGAGAGTTGCAGTAATTGCAGCCAGAACATCACCATCCCTTGAGGGGCTGACGACGGCCTGAGACAGAACGACGCTTTCATCCGGTTGATTCGGCTTACCTTCATGCTGCGCCTCTGGCCTGTTGATCGAAGAAGCCTCGATCTCTGAGAAGAACCTACTTTCAATCAGAGCCAGAGTGTCCGAGCGGCCCACGAAAGTATGTTCATGCATGGCCAGTTCCAGCCGGTAGGTCTCCTCGATCTGTGGACGCAGATGCTCGGTCAGCTGCCGCTTGAGATGGATCAGACCACTCCGCGATCCTTGCGCTATCTGCCGTGCCAATGTCATGGCTGCTCTGTTCACCTCAGCCCGCGGCAGCACCGCTACTCCTGCTCCTCGCACCTTCAGCTCGCTCCCGGCGTAATGCTCTCCACTGAACAAACTCTCCCGCGCCAGATCTTCTCCCAGCTTCTCCGCCAGTACCCACGTCGCTCCCGCCCCAGGCGTAAATCCGTAGTTCATATAGGGACTTACATACCGGCTCTCCTCACTCAACAGCACCACATCAGCAAACATTCCCAGTGTCCATCCCGCTCCGATCCCGTGCCCCTGCATCGCGGCAATCACCGGCAGCTTGCAATTCAACGCCGCCTCAAAAATCTTGTAGTCAGTAAACTTAGCCTTACCCCCCTGGATCGCCAGCAGGTTGTCCTTCGTTCCTCCGCTCGAAAAGTAATTGTCGTACCCCGTCAGGATCACCACCTTATATCCCGGTGTATCTTCTATATGCCGGAAAGCTTCGGCCACGCCTTCCAGCAAAGCATCGGAAAACATGTTCCGCGCTTCCCGGTCTTCCATCTTCACGACAACGATGCCTTCTTGATCTACCACCGCGGAAACTACTTTGGATCGCAAGGCAATCGTCCCCGCCACAGGCACTGCTTCGCCATCGTTAACTGACTCTGGTCCTTCCAGCTGCCTGGCTTCTTCATCTGCACTCCTCATACTGCCGATCTTCTCTTTTATGCTGGCGGCACTGTGACGTTTCCAGTCAGTCAAAATCAGCTGCGGCAGTTTGGCCCAACCAACAGCTACTTCTACTGCCTTGGCCAGCACCTCATCCGGATCCGTCACCAGCAACGTCCCCACACGTTGCTGTAACCCGGCTCCCGTATAGGCTGCTCCCGTCAGCAGGATCTCCTGCCCAGTGGTCGTTCCTAATCGATAACTAAAGCTTGCCGCCGCCCTGGCCCTCAACTCCACCTTTGCTCCGATTCCCGCAGCCGAGTACTTCCCGCTCCGGCTGTACACACATGCATCGCAGTACTGTTCGATCAGCCAACCAGCACCTTCGGCATTTCCATTCAGCGCTGCCACGATCGGTACTTCTGTTTGCAGCAGCAGCCCTTCTATCTCCGCCCAGCCTTCAGTGCTATCACTTCCACTAGGCCACGCCGCCGGCAAGAACTCTCCATCTTCACTCGCCAACACCAGCGCCTTACTGCCAGCATTGCGCATCTTCTCCAGTACCTGCTTCAGTTCTGCCGCCAGTTCCTTAACACCCACTTGCTCCAGCCTGCCTCTCAACCGCAGCACCGCTACCCGTTCTGCTGCCTTCTCCACTCCGATGTGCTCTGTCCAGGCTGCTGTAATCTCTCTGGCCTCGATCCCTCTTTCTTGTTCTTGCTCTCCTGCTGTTACTGCTGCTCGTGCTCCTGCGTCTGCCTCCACTTCCACCCGCACCAGCTTCTCTTCCTTCCGCCGCAGTCCACGCGTCACATGCTCTTTCAGAAGCCGCAAAGCTTCCTGCGATTTTCCCGCCAGCTTCCTCGCCAGCTTCTCTGCATATCCCTCAATCTCCCCCACCGGCATGATCGGAAAACTCCAGCCCCGCCTGCGCAACTCCTTCCCTGTCCTCACCCCGGCCACGTATAGCAGATCCTGGGCCTGCACCGCACCGAACCGCTCCTCCATTACCTCCGCTTCCGCAAGGCTCGGGTAATATCCATGCTCTGCGTCCGTATACCCATAGCTGCCTTCTTCACTGCACACCATGAAGTCACATAACGACACTCCCAGCCACCCGCCTCCGACCGCATCCCCCTTCACCGATGCAATCACCGGATACGGAAACTTCACCACTGCTTCATACACCCGCAGCTCAACCGCCCGGTTGTAATCTGCTCTTGCTCCACGCCGGAAACAGCTCTCCAATCCGCTCAGCTTCACCACTTTCGCGGTGCTCTCCTGCTTCACTTTTTCTAACGCCTGCAACAGCTCCGCCATCATCTTGCTTGGCTCACTGCTCTCCGCTTCTATCGCGATCGAGAATATCCCTTTCCCTTCCTCGTACAACCTCACCGACGCAATACCTCGCTCCGCGCTTCTGCCCGCCGACATATTTGATCCCAGCGTTGCCAGCGCTATCACCGGCTTCTTTCTCACAGTTGATCGGCTGACCTCTCCTGCTGCACCCAGACGTATCCTCTGCGGCTTGTCTCGCTTGATCGCACTCGGCTTGGCTTGGCTTTCTGCAACCAACACGATCTCCCGCCGCCCAACCCGGACCTTCTCTCCTTCTTTTCTCGTCTCTTTCGGCTCAGCTCCAGTCCGCAAAGCCTCCTGCTGTCTTTGCGGCTTTCCGTCTGGAACGAACTGCGCTGCGCTTGGCTCTGCTACTCTCCGCTGCGCCTCTTGCCACCTTATTCCTCGCAGATCTGCACTAATCTCCCCCTTCTCATCACAGAGATCGATATCCACCTGCCCAGGCTCCCCGTATCTGATCCACGCATACATCTCTCCGCGGCACGGCGACACGATCCGTATCGATTCCACCGACAACGCCACCAGCGCTTTCCCCTCTTTCACTCCTTTCCCGTTTAGCTCTGCTGCTGCCTCCAGCGCTTCTTCCACTACGCTCGGATGCAGCACATACTCGCCTGCATCCGCCGCTGCCTCGTCCCGCAGCCGCAACTCCACTAATGCTTCTTTCTCTCCCCGATAAATCCTTCTGACGGCCCCTCCGTGCCCGCTGCTCGTTACCACTATCTCCCTCTTAAACCGCTCGACATCTACTCTTTCCCCCACGCTTTTCGCCTCTTCCGTCCACCTCACTCGCCCCTGGCCATGAACTACCTCTTCCCCGCCTTCCTCGCTGTAGATCTCGTACTCCACCTCTCCTCTCTCGCCCGCTAGCACCACTACATGCACCTGCTTGCCGCTCCTTACCACCACAGGCTCTCCCCACTCCACATTCCGCATCTCGAGCACTGTGCCCGGAGCACAGCGCATCGCCTTTTCCGCCCCCACTCGCCCCATCTCCAGCAACGCCGCTGCCGGCAGCACACGCTCCCCTGCCTCATCCTCCTTCAGAAAACTCTCTCCCCCACTGAAGCTCGCGCTGTATCTCTGCTCCTCCAGATCCGACACGTTACTGTGCACCAGCGGATGCAGTCTCCCTGCCTCTCCCTTGCTGCTCTCCTTCTTCCCCCACCAAGATACTGTTCCCGACGATCCACTCGTCTCCATCCAGTACCGTTCCCGCGCAAACGGATACACCGGCAAACTCATCCGCTGCGGTTTACTTTCCCCGTACAGCTTGCTCCAATCCACCTCCAACCCTTTGACCCACACTTCCAGCAGCTTTCCCTGCTTCCCCCGTTCCATCCATCTCGCTACCGTCTCCCCCAGTTCCGCATCATGGCTGAACAACGACACCAATTCCTTATTGCCTTTCATCTGCCCCTGGTACAGCTCTTCGATCCTCTCCCTGCCCGCTACATACCCTTCCAGCTTCTCCCTTACCTGCTCAACTGAACTCACCAGAAAGCCAACTCGCTCCTCCATCCCCTCTCGACCCACCTGCAGCGTGTACGCCAGCGAACCTAAATCAATCTCCTTCTCCCCTTTCTTCCGCACAAACTCCAACAACTCTCTCGCTTTCTCCTTCAGTTGCTCCCTCGTTCGCGCCGAAAGCAGAATCACCACCTTACGATCCGGAGCTATGACAGAAACAGGACGCTCAGTCTCCACTGATGG
>JBARNL010000021.1:0-13879 GCA_049802955.1 Candidatus Angelobacter sp. | reverse complement strand
CTGATTGAATCGTCCACCAGCACAACCAGCTTTTCTTCCTGAACAAAGTCAATGGCTTCTTGCGGAATCGCGCCGTGCGCCACTGCTGCTGCTCCGGGGGCGAAAATACGCGCCGCATTCGCACTGGTCATCAGCGGACGGTGCTCGATAGCCTCGCCTGCAACCAAGCGGTTCACGTCAATCAGCAGAATCAGGCTGCCGTCGGGAGCAATGGTAGCGCCGGGAAACATCTTCAAATTGCGCAGGAACTCGCCCAGGCTCTTGATAACGATTTCATCTTTGCGGACAACATCTTCCACTACGATTCCCACCTGGCGTCCCGCAACATTCGCAATCACCATGCGGAAGTAGCCGTTGATCGGCTGAATTGGCTCGAGGCCAAGCACGCTATCAAGCCGCACGATTTCCGTAACCACGTCGCGAACTTTTGTCAGCAGCTTGCCGCCGACTTCTTCAATTTCATTGATCCGGAGCCGCCTGATCTCTTCCACAAACGATAGCGGGAGAGCAAACATGGAAGCACCGCAGCGGACAAAGAGCGCCTGCGAAATAATGAGCGTGAGAGGAACCTTCAGCGTGAAGCGCGTGCCCAGCCCTTTTTGTGTTTCGACTTCGATCTCACCATTGAGCAGCGCGAGATTCGACTTCACCACATCCAGGCCAACGCCGCGGCCCGCCAATTCAGTCTTGCGCGGAGCCGTGGAAAATCCCGGCTGGAACAGAAGGTCGAGCAAATCGCGTTCGCCCAATTCTGCGGCGCTCTCGGCGGAAAGCATGCCGTGGTCCACGGCGGTCTTCCGGACTTTTTCGTAATCGATGCCTCGGCCGTCGTCCTCTACCTCTATATAGATGTGGTTGCCGCGATGGTAGGCCCGCACGGCAACGTTGCCGGAATCGCTCTTGCCCTGCTCGTATCTTTCTTCGTCGCGCTCAAGGCCGTGCGCCACCGCATTGCGCACCAAGTGAATCAGCGGATCAGAAATCTGCTGGATGATGTTGTTATCCAGTTCAGTTTCAGCGCCGGCCAGGGTAAGCTCCACTTTCTTGTTCACGGCCTTGGCTGCATCGCGAACTGTGCGGGAGAGGCGCGTGTACAGATTGCCAATCGGGACCATGCGCGCCTGCGTAATTTCGTCTTGCAGGCGATGCGCCAGCTTGGTGAACTCGTCAATGTCGCCATCCACGCGGCGAACAAAGCCATCCAGCTGCGTGAGCACTTCTGTGATATCGGCGGAAATCTCCGTTAGCGACCGCGAGAGGATATTGAAATCGTCATAGCGGTCCATTTCCAGCTCGCTAAACTCAGCCAGCGAATGATCAAATGAGTGCGAGTAACTGGAATAGCCGCTGCGCAGCGGAAAATCGTCGGATGGCCTTGGCGTAGGCGCCGCATGTATGCGGCTGAATTCGTGCTTCTCCTGGAATTCCGAGACCTTGTCCTGCATGCGCGCCTTGGAGAAATTCAGCACGTCAGCCAGACGTTCCAACTCGGCCACGCGGCCCAGCATGCGTGTGCGGTTAATCACCAACTCGCCCACGGCATTCATCATGCGATCCAAACGCTCCAAGGCAATGCGCACGGACTTGGACTGCGGCATGGAAGCCGGCTCTTTGCGCATTAAATCTTCGTCGGCGAACTTTTCGATTCCCTCCGGCTTCTTGATTTCCGCCGCGACATGCGGAATCGCCACAACCGCTGCTGCATGTTGTACCTCAGCGGGCGGTGTGGCCACAGTCGCTGGGCCGGGTTCGTCGTCTGAAAGATGGATTTCTTGCAGATAACTGGCAGGCGCTGTTTTTACCGGCTGCGGAACGGCTGGAGCAGGAACATCGTTGACCTGAGCGGTCGCTGCCGGTGTGGCAACATCCTCTTCTTTTTCCGGCGGCACTAGTCGCGCAATGCGCGAAAACAACCCACGGACAGAAGCCTGCATTACTGCTTCATCAGTCCATTGGTGATAGAGAAATTTCTTGAGCGTGTCCACAGCGTCAAGGCAGATGTCGATAATCTCGGCGCTCGGGCGCAGCTCGCCTTCGCGGAGCCGTCCAATCAAATCTTCCGCACGGTGCGCCACATGCGATATCCGGTGCAGCCCAACCTGCGCCGCAGAACCTTTCACCGTGTGCATGGCGCGCAATAGCCTATGAATCTGCTCCGAACTAGGATTGGTTTCCAGTGACAGCAGGCAGTGCGTCACAATCTGCAAATGCTCTTCGGCTTCAGGGACAAAGAACTCCAAAACTTCAGCAGGGACTTCGCCGTCCGGCGGCAGCGGCTCGTAAGGAATTTCTGCGATTGGAGCAGACGCTTCCAGGATTAAGTCGGATTTGTCCGCAGCCGTGGTGAGAGGGCCTCCCATCGATATCGGCTTAGGCCGTTCTTCCTGTTGCGGCACCGCCGAGGTCTGGAACGCGAAGGGATAACGCTGCTTGAAGACGCCGATATCCTCGCCAGATTCCACCCCATTGGTGCTGATCATGATGAGGTCGGATTCAAGCAGCGCCACGGCTTCCGAGATAAACTCAACCAGCGGACCGGCTGCGTCGGCAGCAATGGTGGCATTCATCGCGTACTGAAAGATGTGGGCCAGCTTGCCGGAAATTTCAGCAAAGAGCGGAAAACCATATGAGGCAGATGTGCCGGCAAGAGTGTGCGCCGCAATGTGCAGGCGCTCCACATCTTCCTGGCGTGGATACGCGTCCTGCAGGATGCCGGAGTATTCCCGCAAAAACTGCAGGCGCTCTGACGCTTCCTGTAGGAAGATCTCCACGAATTCTGCCCCTTGTCCGTTCAAGCTTTCTCCTGCGTTGTGGCGGCCCGCGCCAGATTGGCCGGCTTCTGGTAAATCCGCGCATCGCGATAGATGTGCGTTTCAAACTTTACGTCCGCCCGATTAATGGACTCCGCATGGCCCAGAAACAGGTATCCGCCTGGCTCCAGGTACTCATAAAAGCGCTGGATCAACTGCGCTCGCCGCTCTTCAGAAAAATAAATCAGCACGTTCATGCAGAAGATGCAGTCGAACTTGCCCATATAGACAACCTGGGCAAGATTCATGGGCGCGAATGTAACCAGGTTGCGAATGCGCGGCCGAACCAGATAATGGTCGCCCGCTTTGGAGAAATATTGCTCACGCTGGCGCGGCGTAACTGTTTCCAAATCGCGCGGCTCGTAGAGCCCGTGGTCAGCATGTTCAAGAGCGTCGCGGCTCACGTCGGTGGCCAAGATGTGGATGTTCCACGCATCGGCAAACTCGATAGCGTCGGCCACCGTCATGGCGATGCTGTATGCTTCTTCTCCGGTAGCGCATCCGGCGCTCCAGACGCGAAGCGAGCGCGGGCTCTCCCAGAACTTCTTCATGTGCAGGTCAGGCAGGACCTTCTTCTCCAGAGCTTCAAATAGCGAAGGATAGCGGAAGAACGAAGTCTCCTGCGTCAATAACCGCTGCAACAGAGAGTCATATTCAACATTGGAGTTCTTGATCAAGCGGATCAGGTCAGTGCCGTGCGTCAGCTTCCTGGACTCAACGTGCTCAACTACGCGAGTGGAAAAGAAGCGTTCGCGCGAATCGTCAAAATGGATTCCCGAGCGCGTTTCAATCAAGCCGCGTATTTCGCTCAATTCGTGTTCGCTGACGGTCACTACGCCTGCCATTTCAATCCCTCATTCCTGGACCTAACGAAACTAACGACGTGACATTGCCGCTGCCGCGCTCACCAGTTCCGGACGCGCCTCACTTGGCAGCACATTTGGATTTGGGTTGGCATTGGCAACGCGGAATTGCGAAAGCGCTTCATTGAGCTGTTCCGACATATGCACCAGCTGTTCCACCGTGCGTGAAGTCTGCCGCGCACCCTGTGAAGTCTGGCGGGTGATGTTGGAAATGATTTGCATTGCGTTGGCAACACCTTCCGTGCCGCGCACCTGCTGTTTAGACGCCAAAGAGATTTCCTGCACCAGTTCAGCCGACTGGCGCACGACAGTGGAAATTGCGTCCAGCGCACGGCCGGCCTGGTCAGCCAGCTTGGCGCCGATGTCCACTTCCTTGGTGCCTTCTTCCATCACGATTACCGCGTCATTCGTCTCAGCCTGGATGGCCTTGATCAGTGCAGCAATATCTTTCGTTGCGGCGCGTGAGTGTTCAGCCAGCTTTCGAACCTCGTCGGCAACTACGGCAAAACCGCGGCCTGCTTCACCGGCGCGTGCCGCCTCAATGGCTGCGTTCAGCGCCAGCAGGTTGGTCTGTTCGGTAATGTCATTAATTACGTTGACGATTTCAGAAATTTCCAGCGACCGGTCACCCAGCGCCTTAATGCGCTTGGCTGTAGCTTGCACGGAAGAACGGATACGCTGCATGCCTTCCAGCGTGTCTCGCACAGAGCGGTTGCCCTGCTCTGCAGCGTCCAGGGCGCGGCGCGCAGCTTCAGCGCTGGCCTCGGCGTTGTTTGAAACCTGCTTCATGGAGACCGTGAGCTGCTCCACGGCGGATGAAGTATTGGTAATTTCCTGGTCCTGCTGGATAGCGCCGGTAGACATCTCTTCCGAAGCGATCAAAATCTCATTGGCGCTGGATTGCACGTCGATAGCGGCTTTGCGCACCCGTTCCAGCACTTTGGCAAAGTTATCGAGCATGTAGTTGACGGAGTCGACCACATTGCCCAGCGCGTCATTGCTCACGCGTCCGCGCAGTGTCAGGTCGCCGCGCGCGATCTGGCTCACGATGGTCAGGAACTCGGTCACGCTCTTCTGCAGGTTTTCCTGCGCTTCCTGGTTGAAGACGGCGCGCGAGGAATTCTCGGCGGCACGGTTGAGCTGCTCGGCGATGAAGCCAAAATCGTCTGCCGAATCAACCGTGGCGCGCGTGCGGTAATCGCCCTGGGCAAAGCGCTCGGCAAAATCCGAGAGCCGCTTTACCGGAATCAGCACGCGGTTGCCGATGATGATAAAGGTTAATAAGCCCGCGCCGGCGGCAATCACGAAGGCGAAAAGCAGCTTTAGACCGGAGCCTTGCCCCAGACCGCCAAAGTCCGTGATCGGAAGCTTGCCTTGCTCGCCAGCACTGTATGCCAGCCACAAGACCACAAACAACGCGACCACGTCGCCAATCACCATCGCCCATAGGGTCGAGTTCAAACGACCTTTCATAACTTCACTCCTGTCGCTCTAATAATTCCTGTCGCTTCGCTCCACACCGCCCGAGATCTTTCACCCGCGAAGCATGTCAGCGCTTGTTGCGGCGGGCTCGGCGCTCGAGCCGGCCTCGCCCTTACTGTGATCACCGCTTTTTTGGCGGCAAATCATTTTCAAATCACTGGGACGGGGAACGTCTCAGTCAATTTCTTTAAATTCAGCGCCAGCGCCATACGATCTTCATGCCGCAACATGCCGCAACAGTGCGGCATCTCACTGGGCGCTTCGTCCACCAGCAGCGGCTCAGAAGTGCTGCATGTGCCGATCACCTCGTCTGCCGCAATTCCAATTCGCAGATCATCGTTGTCGCCTTCGCCTTTTAAACTTGCCACCACCACGTGCTTGGGGTGCAGGTCCGGCCGGCGGCCCTCAGTCAACGCGATATCCACTACCGGCACAATCGAACCACGCAGGTTGAAAATACCCATCAAGAATGCAGGCGCCAGTGGGACTTTGGTCAGATTGGGCCACTCCACAACTTCTTCCACGTCTAGCACGGAAAAACAGAAGCGCTCGCGTCCGGCGCGGAACAGGCAATACTGCCGTTCCGGCTCCGCCTTCGGCAGCAATTCAAGCTGCTCGGCTTCCGGAGAAAGCGGTTCGAGTTGTTGTTGCTCGCCTGGCATTTTCTTAACCCATCTTCCTGGCGACTTGAGATCCCTCTCCCGCTTCGCGGGCTCGGGATTTCGGCAGCGGGCTTACGCTCCGCTCACGCCCGCATAACGCCTCAAGTTGTTGTTGCTCTTGTGCCATTTGCTTAAGCCATCACCCACTATTGCCCTACAATTCGCGTACGTTCACCAATTCCGTGCTTTCGACCCGACGTTGCTTCTTGGCTATAGGGTTCCCTCGCTGCGCTCGGGATTTCACAAAATCAGCTTTTCCCCACGAGCCCACGCACGGTCCCCAGAAGCTCTTCGCTGGTAAACGGCTTCACCACGTAGCCGTCTGCGCCCTGCTGCTTGGCCCAGAACTTGTCGCTCTCAGTGTTCTTGGAACTCACCATGATCACCGGAATCCGGGCATAGTCGGCGTTGCCTTTCAGTTCACGGCATGCCTGAAAACCGTTGCGTTGGGGCATCACCACGTCCATCAAGATCAAGTTGGGGCGCTCAATGTCAATCATCTGTTCCAGGCGCATAGGATCATGGACTGAAACCGACATGTACCCGGCCCGATCCAGAAAGGACTGCATTAGCCTGACCTCGGCCGGCGAATCATCGACAATCAGAATCTTGGTCAAAACGGACGAACCCCTGCCCTTTGGTAATCCCATATTAAGTATTGCAATTGCGCAGCCAAGCAGCGGCGTCGAGGCGGCAATCCAAGAAATCTATCAAGCTGCTTATTATCAATTGTTTGGAAAGATCTTCGACTGGCAATAGCTGAAGACGTCAGGACATAGGGAGATGAGCGCGTGTCTCACCCTGAGACTAATTCTCAAATCGGTCAGACTTGCGCGCTAGAACCGCAAAGCTTTTACCCCGCCTTTTCGCATTCGGCGATCAACGATAAAAGGCGTTTGCTGGTCGCCGCCAGGTTCACGGCCGCATCAATGTTCTTGGCTTCTTTTGCGGCTTCTACGTGATGTCTCATTTCATCAACCTGAGCGCGGGCAATATCCATTGCAGCGGCCAAGTCGGTAGGCTCGTTCTTCTTGTGGCGCTCCACACAAACATGGAGAATGGTGCGCGCGGCCACGGTGCGCTGCAATGCCTTGGCGGTTTCATCGTCCTGCACAAAAGCCTGCGCCTCCCATGTGGCGATTAACAGCTTGCATCCTCCCAGGACGATCGCGGACACAGCCGGAAAATTCTTTGCCGGAACGGACTTCAGTTGTTCCCCAATGTCAGTAACGCAGCGGGTAAGATAATTTTCTTCCTCGGCCTGCTCTTGCTGACTGGGTGCAGACTGAGTGCTGCTGTGTGCCGGACGGGAAACAATATCCAATGGTTCGGCTTCCGTGGACTTAACCGGCTGCTTCTCTTCGACCGCCATCACAGCAGCAGCTTGAATATCAGTTTCGTTTGCTGGTGCAGGCTTTGGCTCAGGCAGCGCTTGAGCCTGCGCTGAAACCGGTTCCGGCGCGGTAGAGGAAGGCTCTGATTTCGCTTCCGCATTTTCCAAAGCGTGCTGCAAACAGTGACGTAAAAGAATCAGCTGCAGAAAGGATGAACCGCCGGAATAAGGCGCTCGGAAGGGCGTTTTCCACTGATGAACAACGTGGCGAACCTGTTCCAACGATTCGCTTTCAGTTAAGCCAGCATCGCGGCAATCGACGGTCGCAAAACCCCGCCGCTCCAGTTCATTGACTGATTCGCGAATCGCATGGAGATCAAGATGCATGGCGCGGAAAAAAGCGCGCCGCGCAAGGAAGTTGAAGCGCGTGAAAGCGACCAGAAAACCAGGCTCGAAATAATCGTCGCCCACTGCCAGCTTCAACTCGCGGACTTCCTGCAGCGCCCCGGAATTCTGCAGCTCTTCCAGGCTGTTGGATTCGTTCAGCTTATGCAGCTTAGAGTCCAGGCCTGAGGCCCAATCAGGAAAAGTTTGAGGCGTTTTCCCCATGGCAGGCTCAAGGACGCGAGCCACTTCTTCCAGCGCTGTCTCAGCCAATCCATGCGGCGCGCAATGCGCGAAGTATTGCACCAGCAGAAAATCAATCTTGTCTTTGTCCGCTTCGCTCTTCTGCTTTTTATTCAGGTGCCGGACGATCAGATAGCGCAAATTCTCTTCATTCTGCAGGCTGGTGCTTTGCAGCAGTTGCCGCAATTGCCATACCTGCACGTGGCCATCAATCTGCTCAAACCATTGCAGCACACGCTCCCGAGCAGCGGCTTCAGGGCTGTCTGAGGCGTCTTCAAGTTCTGGACAAGTAGGCACATCGAGCTCAAAGGTGCGATCCAGTTCGATATAGACGGAGTACAGCCGACGCGCAATGCGCCAGAATTCTGAAACCGCACTTAAATTGAGCGTAGCTGTTGTTGTCGTCATTATTTGCGAAAACTGCTTCCTATTGGAGCGATCATTTGCTCCTGCTGCTTGCCGCTCGGCGGCCGCGAGCCTCGCCTATCGCCTTTTATAACTCACTTGCTCGGAAAGGAGAGGCAGCATGCTATGTCTCTCCATCAAAACTGCAAGAATTTCTTAGCTAAAACACTTAGAGCAAGCCCCCAGCCAAACCCTAGCTGAACTAACCTGTTGATTCCGAACATGCAGATTTTGCATCCCGCCAACTGACTGAGGAAAAGTGTCTCAGGATGAAACAACGTCTCAGGATGGTTATCTCACGGGGACGCTGAAGCCGCCTTAGCGAGACCGATGTTATAACGCTTGAGTTTCCGATACAAAGTAGCCCGGCTGATACCAAGCATTTTTCTGGCACGCCCCTTATCGCCATGGACTTGCTCAAAAACCCGTTGAATTGTCTCTCGTTCCAGTTCTTCCAGATCGGTATTTGAAGATGCAGCCGGTTCATCGGGGATATCCATTTCGTCGCCGGAAGCGATCCGTTCCTTTTGCTTGCGCACCGCCGGAGGCAAATCAGATACCTCAATCCTTTCCTGATCACCAAGCGCCACAGCGCGTTCAATGCAGTTTTCCAATTCGCGCACGTTGCCCGGCCAGTCATACTGAAACATGGCCTCCATGGCCGCGGGAGAAATTGTGATGGTTTTGCCGGGAGCAAAGCGATCCAAAAAATAGTGGACCAGCGGAGCAATATCAGAGCGTCTTTCCCGTAATGGCGGCAGATTCAGCGTGACCACGTTCAGGCGAAAATAGAGGTCCTTGCGGAAGGTACCCTCCTTTTGCGCAGCTTCCAGATCACGATTGGTAGCCGCAATCACTCGCACATCCACTTTGAATTTCTGGTTGCTGCCGACGGGGCGAACTTCTTTTTCCTGCAGCACACGCAGCAATTTGGCCTGCAACTCGGGGGAAAGTTCGCCAATCTCATCCAGAAAGATGGTGCCGCCATTGGCCGTTTGAAATAGCCCTTCCTTGGAGCGCATGGCGCCGGTAAACGCGCCTTTCTCATAGCCGAACAATTCACTTTCAATCAAGCTCGGCACCAGAGAGCCACAATCCACGGCCACAAACGGCCGCTTGGAAAGCAGCCCACGATAGTGAATGGCGCGTGCCGCCAATTCTTTGCCGGTCCCGCTTTCGCCAGTGATCAAGACAGGCGTGCGTGTATCTTTCAAGCGGGCGATCATCCGCAGCACTTCCTGAATTTTGTGAGATGAGCCCACAATGCCACTAAGCTCCATTTCGGCATTCACGCGGTCGCGCAGGAACTGGTTCTCCGCCACCAGGCTTATTTTTTCCGCCATGCGCTGCAACAGCAGTTTGAGTTCTTCAATACGAAAGGGCTTGGTGATGTAGTCATAAGCGCCAAGCTTCATGGCCCGCACCGCGGTCTCAATGGAAGCGTGGCCAGTCATGATGGCGATTTCTGTTCGAGGCAACAGTTCTTTCACCCGTGGCAAAAATTCCAGGCCGGTCATGTTCGGCATCATCAGGTCGGCAAGAATGATATCGGGCGAATAGTTTTCCAGCTGCGCCAACGCGGCAACGGCGCTTTCTGCTTCTACACAACTGAAGCCTAAAGACGCACCCACGGTCATGCAGAGCTTGCGAATGCTGGGATGATCGTCCACGATCATAAACCGGACTTTGGCGTCGCTGGTCATTCTGCTTTGCCGAATATCCTTTCCACAATATTGATCAGCTCCTGCACGCGGAAAGGCTTTTCAATGTAAGGGACTCCGGTGCTCTGCAAAGCTTTCATCGTGTTTTCATTTACGGTATCGCCGGTAATAAAGAGCATGCGGTCTTTCAGTTCCGGCCGGTGCAGCACGATCCAGGAATGCACGTCTGCGCCGCTGGCTCCGCCCGGAGTGCGCATATCGGAAATGATTCCGCCAAAGTTTCCCGTTTCCAAAATCCGAATGCCTTCTGCCGCCGAGTTCGCCGCGCTGCAGGCATAGCCGTTGCGTTCCAGGGCCGTCCTGATGAACTCCATCACTGAGCGCTCATCTTCAATGAGCAACAGAGGCAGACGCGCGAGCGTGGCGGCGGAGTTCATTGCTTAACTCCCGCGGTAACGACCAGCTTCAAGTCTGTCCTGGTGCGGACAGGCAGACGCACGCTGAAAGTAGCGCCCTGCGTCTCCTGATTGTTAGCGCACAGAATTTCCCCTTCATGCTCGCGCACGATTCCATAGCAGATGCTCAAGCCAAGGCCAGTTCCCTGCCCAACTTCCTTGGTGGTAAAAAACGGATCAAAGATGCGCTCTGGATGCTGTATGCCTTCGCCGTTATCGCGGAACAAGACCTCAACCCAGCCGCCATCCTGAATGGTTTCGATTTCAATCAGGCCGGGACGGCCCGCGGACTGCACCGCGTCATAAGCGTTGTTCAGGATATTAAGAAACACCTGCTGCAGCTGGTGAGAATCGCCCACAAGATCAGGCAGGCGCGAATCAAATTTCTCCACGATCTGCACACCGTGATTGGCGAAATCATACGAACGCAATGCGATGGTTTTGCGCAGGATGTTATTGATCTGGAGCGGCTGGCGTTGCGGCGGACGCTGGCGGGCAAAGCTCAGCAGATTTTGCACAATCTCTTTGGTGCGTTGCGCTTCTTCCAGAATCACTTGCAAGTCTTTGCGCGCGCTGCCCGGAACGTCAGGGTTTTCCATCAGCAGATCGGAGAATCCCATGATCGCCGTAAGCGGATTATTTACCTCATGCGCCACGCCGGAAACCAACTGTCCTACGGCAGCCATTTTTTCTGTGTGCATCAACTTGGCCTGAATCATTGAAGTGTCAGTGATGTCAGTCATCAGAACCACAACACTGCTGACTTCGCCGCGATCATCGCGCATGGGGCTCAGGTTCACGGAAAACTTGCCTTGCGTGCCGTTGCCGCGCGTGATCATCAGCTCAAGATTGTCAGATTGCAGGCCATGCAGGCTGGCGTCAAAAGCCTCAGCAAAAGCTTTCTTGTGAGAAAGAGAGATAATGCGGTCGAGCCGGTGGCCGACAAGCTCATTCTGCTCAAAGCCGCCGCCTTCATAAACACGCTGGTTGGCGTAGCTGATTAAGCCGGCAGTGTCCGCCACCATGATCATGGTTTGCGTGTTGTTCAGAATTTTGCTGGTGAAATCGCGCTCACGCTGTAATTGGGCCTGGAAGTTCTTGACCTCAGTGATGTCGAGGAACACGCCACGGTACTGCATGATCTTGCCCTGGCCATCTTTCACGACGAAAGCATTTTCCAGAGCGTGGATCATGCTGCCGTCGCGGCGCGTAAGCGTTACTTCAAAATTGCGGATAGCGCCTTGCTGATGTAATTGGCGGGTAATCTCGTCGCGCTGCTCAGCTGAAACATATACCTGGTTCTGGAGATCGAGCTTCAGCACTTCTTCGCGCGTCTGGTAGCCCAGCATGCGAACCAAAGCGTCATTCACCTCGATGAAGTGGCCTTCCGGCGAAGCAAAGAAAACGCCTTCCTGCACGTTATCGAACAGCTCGCGATAGCGCTGCTCGGCTTCGCGGCGGTCAGTGATGTCCTTCAGGACGTGCACGGTTTGCAAGCCTTCATCGAGCGCGCCATGGATGCGCGAACTGGAGACAAGATATGTGCGCTCCAAAACCGGATGCAGGTATTCGTCCGACTCATTTTCCGCGCGGCAGAAAGGACAGGGCTGGGGCGAGTCGGAAGCAATGGAGACCAGAGCGCGCATGCTCAAGCCAATTAATTCAGCAGGGCGCACGCCGATGAACTCTGAAAGAGATCGGTTGACGCGGAGGACTTCAAAATGCTCGTCATGCACCACGATAAAATCGGAAATCGAATCGAAAATTTCCGCCCACTGACGACTTGACTGCGTGATCCTGGTAAACAGGCGGGAGTTCTCGAGCGCAACCGACGCATGCACGATCAGCGCTTGCAGCAGGTTGAGATCGCCGGGCATCAGTTCACGGCTGATATCGGCCAACGCGAGGATGCCGAGCAGATCACTCTCCGTGCCCTCCAGCCGGACCAGCGTGAGGTTCTGCCAGCCGCAGGCGGCTATCAGGTCAGGGCCAAGCGCCTGAACGCCGCTGCCAGTAATCTTCACGTCAGGATGGCGCTCTGCATATTCAGAAAACGCGGCATTCAATTTGCGTTGCAGCTCGCGCTCTGGCCGGGGACCGCAAAAGCCGACGCTCTCAACCTTGTTGCCTTGGGCCAAGGACAGGATTGCGGATCGCGCGCCAATCATGCTGGCCACGCGCTCAGTAAAGTTCTTCACGAAATCCGGCAGACGCAGCGCGGAGCCAAGATCCAGCGCCATTTCCATCAGGTCTTCAGTGCGCTTGCGATGCTGATCAGAGAGTTGAAGATTTTGTGCCGCTTCCAGGGCCACGGTGATTTCAGCGCCTAAAACACGGGCGCGACGAACATCGTCGGTCGAGAAGCGGGTCTTATGTTTCTTATCGAGAAATCCCAGCACGCCGAGCTGTCGTCCATCGCCGGTCAGCAACGGAATCCCTAGATACTGCTTCAGGTCAGACTCCCAGCGCCGCAGCTGAGTTTTTTCAATGGACGGAAGCTGGTTAATGTCTTCACAGATGTGCGGGCTTTTGGAATCGAGCACGCGCTTGGCAACGGCTGAAATATCAATATCCAGGCGGTTGACTGTTCCCTTGCTTGCGCCCCAGCGCAGGCGGCACTCGCCTTGGTCCACCAAGGCAACAAAAACGCGCGAAACCTCCAGGAAGGCGGCGGCGCGGACAACAAAAGCCGGGAAAAAACTTTCCAGGCGTGAAGTTCCGAGATCCGCAGAGATTTCAAGAAGTTGATCCAGCTTTTGCTGTTGCACGCCATATAAGTTGGCCAGCTCGGAATTGTCCAGTGCCATGCGCCCGATGTTGCCCATCACGCCAAACGCGGAGGTCTCTGCGGCCATGAAAGCCGTCTTGCGAACCATCAGCAGGACCGCGGCAGTGCCCGTCGTCAGTATAGGCTGAACCAGCCCGTGGTAAATGGCTTCAGCCTGGGTGAATCGATAGGAAAATCTGAAACTGAGCTGCCGATTTTGCTCAATCGCCTGGGCAGCATAAGAACGGGCATGCTCCATCAGTGTTTTTGCGCTTACAGGATCGCCTGCGCCGGGGCAAACTGCCACGGCTTGGTAGCTTTCACCCTCTCGCACCATGATTCCTGACACAACAGGGTGAAAAATATCTCGGGCTGATTCTGCGATGCGCTGTTGAAGAGCCGGCAACCCGCCCACAAAGCACTGAAGCTCCGCGCAAGTCGCCAGCACTCTTTCCATGGGAATAGGCGCCTTTGCCGTGGGCTTCGGTCGAATTGGGGCTTTACGCGTCAGTCTCATCCGTCTCAGGTGTTTCGGAAAGCCTGAAGGTACTCTGGAATCTCATTTTGAGTCAATAAGTAATTGACCTGCCAGAATCAAGCGGACAACGTGAGCCATTGTCCCAGGAAACGGTCTCACAGTGAGATAAGTAACCAGCAGCAAAGTTGAAAATGAGACTTTAAAACATCCCGACTGCTTGGGTTCCTCACCTTTCCCGGCTCCCATCCAGGCTTTTGCTTCCTTTCCTCTTTCGCAAATGGTTGATTCTGTTAGGAATTTGAAATCCTCAGGTACCAAAGGTGCTAATCCCACGCG
>JBARNL010000020.1:0-6696 GCA_049802955.1 Candidatus Angelobacter sp. | reverse complement strand
CAGGGCCACGGCGCGCCGGAAGCGGGTTTCCAGGAAGTCCGCTGCCAGACCGCCAATAAATATGAACACAAAACTCAATCCTAAAGTTGCGTTCCAAATGCGGATGGCCGGAACCAGGCTGAACAGCAGCACGGCAACCAGGGCAGTTAACAGCGGAGCGGTGTTGCCAAAGTATCGCGCCCTGGGCCAGCTTCCGTAGGCGGTAAGCGCCGCAATGAATAGAAAAACCAAGAGATAGCCATCTGTCCGGCCAGATAGAGCAAAGGCCAGATTTTGTACGACTCCCAATGTGGGTTTTTGCGCCAGAAGCGGCTTAACTCCCAATCCAAAGCTGCCGGTGAGCCAGTAAATAACGGCCCAGACCGCGATGCCAATCATGGACGCACTGGCCAAAACCATAAGCGCCCTGCGCCGGCATCCCGGCGAGAGATACATCATGTAGCCAAAAGCCAACAGAACCAGCGTGAATGACCACCAAGACGTGGCCAGGGCAAAGCCGATGGAGAGTCCCAGGATTACAATCCGTGGCACCCATTTTTTGGGTGGCGCATAAAGTGTATGAGCTACGCCAATGGCGGTATAGATCAGTCCCAGGCTGCTCCAGGCCAAAAGGATTTCCGGGCCAATATTGCTGCTGACAGTAATCATTGCCGGCGACGTGCAGTAAAGCGCCAGCGCAACATAGCCACCCTCGTCATCAAACAGGCGACGCGCCACCCACCATAGTGCCGCCCCGAGCCATACACCAAAAATAGCGAATGGCAGCCGCAGCAACCACGGCCGCGGTACCGCAAGCGTTGCGCTCAATTGCGGTGTCGCGATCTTTCTTGCCACAGATGTTAAATGTATGGGGAACGCGGCCACCAAGCCGGTAAAGGGAGAAGGTTTCAGGAGTTCCTCACTCTTATCGGCCAAGCCAGAGGCAATGTAGCGATATTCCAGATCGGAAAGCCTGCGAGTGTTTGCGGCCCAGAGGCATTGCGCCAAAAATGCCAGCAGCATCAGCCCGGCATATACCTGCGGCCGACCAACCCTGAATTCTCTGACCACCTGAATCATGAACTCACATTTGTATCACGCACTCGCGGCGAAAGCTCAACGCATATTCCACTTTGAATAGCCGGCATCCGCATAAAGAAGACAATTCTGATACAGTTTGCTGTTCTTGCCTGTAGTTGGAATCCATGCACGAAATCATTCAGGGTTGAAAATATGGAACCAGAACCTTTATCTAGCGCAGAACCTCCAACTGGCGCGGCTTCGTCAAGCAAGCTTTCTTACATTTTCTATAATGACCGCGGCTTGCGCGCCGGTTGGCGACTGCTGATTTATTTCGGAATGATTTTTATTCTGGTGTTGGGCGGCGGACTAGTTGCCAAGCGTGTGAGTTCAGGCCATCCAACGGGCGCGCAATTATCCGATTTTGCTCGGGCGATTTTCCAGGGGATCGGCGAACTCGTTTTTTTCCTTATCCTCTTGTTTCTGGCGTGGGTCATGAGCAAAATCGAGCGCCGCAATGTTGGCGCTTACGGCCTTCCTTTGCACGGATCAGCTATTTCACGCTTTATCCACGGATATTTGTTCTGGGGATTTCTGCCCTTAGCTGTTCTCCTGTCGCTTCTGCGAGCGTTGCATGTCTTTTACTTTGGCAATCTCAGCCTTCTCAATTCGCAAATACTTGGCTGGGGTGCGCTGTGGTTTGTTTTCTTTTTGCTGGTCGGACTCGCTGAAGAGTATTCACTCCGCGGCTATTTTCTCTACACTCTTGCCGATGGCATTGGCTTTTGGCCTGCCGCCATTATCCAGGCCGTATTGTTCGCCCGAGCGCACATGGGAAACGGCGGTGAAACAAAAATTGGAATCATCGCTACGGGGGTCTTCGCCATGTTCGCAGCCGCAACTCTTTGGCGTACCGGCAATCTCTGGCTCGCTGTGGGCGCTCACGCAGGCTGGGACTGGGGACAGTCGTTTTTCTTCGGCGTGAATGATAGCGGCCTTAAAGTGACGGGGCACCTTCTCAACCCTATTCTGGCTCAGGGCCCTGACTGGCTTACCGGCGGCAGCGTGGGACCGGAAGGTAGCGTTCTTACTCTTGTTTTGTGGCTGGTGATGACCGTTATTTTTCTCACGCTTTACCGCAAGCGGCGTGAACCAGCGCTGGTATTGACGATGCAGAAGTGAGCTCTGCCAGTTCTACTGACCCGGTCCGCCATACCTTACCGCGCCGAATGCCACGTGATTGAGAATGTCATAGTAATTTACCTTGGTAGCGCCTGTGGCCTGCTGGTCGCGGGAGAAGCACACCCATGCTGCGGCATCAACATCGCACAATGTCTCCATTCGCGCAGCAGTGGTATCGGATGGAAATTTCCCATTGCCCATCTGCGTCTTGGGCGGAATCCCGTTATCCGATGCCACTTCCCCGTACCACTGGATCTGCGCTGTCTTGGTGAACTGTCCGTTCCATTCAGTATCTTTGAAATATCCCAACCACTGATCGTTGAACCAACCCCACCAGGCGTTTTCAAAATGCACCCAGCCGATATATACGTCTGCTCCCACCAGCGCTGACAAATCCATATAGGGAGAATACGTGCTGCTGTACTGGTTCCAGCCGCAGAGGTCTCCGCTGTTGCTGTAGCAGGTTTCGCCGCCATTGATCCAGTGGTAGACAAAAAGGTGAGGATGACTGTCCCCAAACTGGTCCTGCGAGACGCTAAAGCCCATTTCCACGTCATCGAGACTGCCGCCGGCTGTGCCTGTGCCCATGACCGCAATTTCGCCGATTGAATGTCCATCACCCCCGGTATTGACTACTGCCGGGTTCTCGATTGTGTAGGTCATGCCACCGCCGTCGGCTATGCGTTGTTCTGAGGCAGATCCATAATAAAAACAGCTTCCAAACCATGCCACGCCGTCACACGGCGGATCGCCAGCGCCACTGGGAGATTTGGCGGGGGGCTGCGTGGTGCGGCCTTCGCGTTTCCAGTAGACCTGGTCGAAAGGAAGCAGCAGATGATTGACCAGTTGGCGCGGCAAAGGATGCGCAGGACCCGGCGCCGCGTAGTTTCCGAGCATCGGATTGCCTTTAATGAAATGCCGCTTAGTCTGGATGCCCGTTACCGGAACTTCGGCTTCAGGACAGACCGGCTGTAGCTTTCTCGCCGGCCGAATCTCCTGTTCCCTGCCGCGGTAAGCACGCAAAGAGGGAAGTGTCATTCGCGGTGGTTTGAGATCAGCTTCGCGTTTTACGCACTTCACCCGTTCAGCTTCCGCCTGCGAAAACGCAGGTTGCGAGGACGCCAAAATAAAGGCCAACAACATGACTGCGTTCAACCAAAAGAACGCCTGCCGAAGATCCATACGCCGAAAACCATACCGCAAGCTACGTACACACTGCATGGATGCTGCCTCCAGATAGGTTAGAGCACGGCACGAGAAGGCACCGCAAGGGCAGATTTACCGTCCGTGTGGATGCTCTGCCCTGTGTAGTGCCATGGAAGGCCACTTTGTTACAAAGAAAATTCGCGGTTATAAGCGCCCAGATGTGTGCCTGCTGCAAATCGCACTGCCGTCATCCTGATCACCCAATCCCGGACATGAGTGAAAGTTAAAAGCAGTCGCTCGGGCTTGCCGATAGAGAGAGAGAGTCACCCGTCTATCCGATAATTGACCGGAAAATAGCCTAGCCGAAAAATAGCCCTGAACAGACGCAAAACAAGAATACAAAGTAGATTCGTGTTGTTTGCGTTTATTCGCGGCTAATTTTCATCCGCGCAAATCTATAGTAAGTTATATATCCAGGTTCTTTACGTCCAGCGCGTTCTCTTCAATGAACTTCCTGCGTGATTCAACGTCTTCACCCATCAACGTGGTGAAGATCACTTCGCAGGCTTCAATGTCTTCAGCGCGGACGGAGAGCAGCGTGCGCCGTTCCGGGTCCATGGTTGTCTGCCAGAGCTGTTCTGAACTCATTTCGCCCAGCCCTTTATAGCGCTGCACGCTGTATTCTTTTTTCCCTTCTGACAGGACGTAATCAAACAGTTCACGGGCTGAATTCTTTTCCACGCGCTCAGCTTCAATCTTGGTTCTGCGGATCGTGGTCTTGGAAGATTTCTTGGCTGCTTTTTCCAGGTCCTCGCGTTCCGCGTCGCTCAGGTCCGCAGAGGCATCTTCCGTGCCCTTGCCAGCCACTTCCACCACAAACGGAGGCTCCATATAGCTTTCAATCTGCTTGAACTTAGCCGTCATCTGGCGGTATTCAGGCGTGGACGCCAGTGCCCAATTGATCTGCCGCTCTGCGCCATGGGAGTCAGTGAACTTTACGCCCCACACGTTATGTTCTTCATCAAAGTAGCTTTCCACTTGCTTGAGTTGCGAATCTTTGGCCAGCTTGCCGATTTCTTTCACCAGCCGCTCGATCTTCTTCGGCGGGTTCTTCTTGTCGCCTTCAAAATCGGTTCGCTGAGAGATGCCAAGCCGGGGCAGCCACTCCGTGATGCGCTCATTGCGTATCCGTTTGTCTACCTTGTCAAAGAAAACCAGGTACTCGTTCAGCGTGGTCATGAATTTTGCCAGGGCCGCGCCTTCCAGCTTGGCGGCGCCCTCGCCATAACGGACAGTCATGCCTTCCGCAGCGCGCCGCACCATCACACGGACAAACTCGCGGTCATCCTTGATGTATTGCTGCGTCTTGCCTTTCTTGATGCCGTAAAGCGGTGGCTGCGCGATGTAAACGTTGCCGCGCTTGATGAGTTCATTCATGTGACGAAAGAAAAACGTGAGCAGCAGCGTGCGAATGTGTGAACCGTCCACGTCGGCGTCCGTCATTAGGATGATTTTTGCATAACGCAATTTGCTCGGATCAAAGTCGTCTTTGCCGATGCCAGCTCCCAGCGCCGTTATCATGGCGCGGATTTCTTCGTGGCCCAGCATCTTGTCGTAACGCGCCTTTTCGACGTTAAGGATCTTTCCCTTTAACGGCAGGATGGCCTGGAATCGCCGGTCACGTCCCTGCTTGGCTGTGCCGCCTGCGGACTCACCTTCGACCAGGAAGAGTTCGCAGCGATTCGGATCGCGCTCTGAGCAGTCGGCCAGCTTGCCCGGTAAACCACCGCCATCCAGCGCGCCTTTGCGCCGCGTGAGATCACGAGCTTTGCGTGCGGCTTCTCTCGCCCGCGCGGCTTCAATGGCTTTGTTGATGATTTTGCGCGCCACTGGCGGGTTCTGTTCAAAGAACGCCCCGAGACGCTCGTTTAGAAATGCCTGTACAATGCCTGCAATGTCAGAATTCAGCTTGCCTTTGGTCTGCCCTTCAAACTGCGGCTGCGGCAACTTAACGCTTACCACCGCGACTAGTCCTTCACGGACGTCATCGCCCGTCAGGTTTTCTTTTACGTCTTTGAAAAGCCCAAGCTGCTGGCCTGCATAGTTAATCGTGCGTGTGAGCGCCGTGCGGAAGCCGGAAAGATGCGTACCGCCATCAACCGTGTTGATGTTATTGGCAAAGCTGAAAACTGTTTCTGAATAGCCGTCATTGTATTGCAGAGCGATTTCCATCTGCACGCTGTCGCGCTCGGCTTCCATGTAGATCGGCTTGTCATGCAGCACGCTTTTGCCGCGGTTCAGATGCTTGATAAATTCCGCAATACCGCCGGAGTATTTGAACTCCAGCTTCTTCGCCTCGCCGGTCTTGGGATCGGTAAGGCGCTCATCGGTCAGCGTGATTTCCAGGCCTTTATTCAGGAAAGCAAGTTCGCGCAAACGCTGGGCCAGAGTGTCAAAGTTGTATTCCGTCGCGGTAAAAATTTCTTTGTCGGGAAGGAAATGTATTTTGGTGCCGCGCTTTTTGGTGGTCCCGGTTTTCTTCAGCTTGGTCTGCGGATCACCCTTGGAGTACGCTTGCTCCCAAACGTGCCCGTCGCGCCAGATTTCCAGATCAAATTGATGGCTAAGAGCATTCACGCAGGAAACGCCAACACCGTGAAGTCCGCCTGAAACTTTGTAGTTGGAATTATCAAACTTTCCGCCGGCGTGCAGTTTCGTCAGCACAACCTGAGCAGCCGGGACTTTTTCACCATCGATCACCATATCGTCTACGGGAATCCCGCGGCCGTCATCAACCACGGTGATGGAATTGTCGATGTGAATTGTTACGTCGATTTGAGTGGCATGTCCCGCCAGCGCTTCATCAACGGAGTTGTCCACCACTTCATAGACCAGATGGTGAAGCCCCATCTCTCCGTTAGAGCCGATGTACATGGCCGGGCGCAATCGAACCGCCTCCATGCCCTCAAGCACTTTGATATCCTCTGCGGTGTAATTGCCATTGCCGTTGCCGCCGGTCTTTTTGCTTTTGTTTTGTTCTGCCATTTGTTTTGCTGTTGCAGTTCCAGATTCACGGGTAGACAACTTGAAAACTCCTGTTTTGGCCCACGCGATGCAGCTGCTTTCAGCATTGCAATGATCCCGCCCAAAAACGCTCAAGTTACTTAATTTAAATGCTTTAGTGGATATGCAACGCTGTTCTCATTGTATCACAGCCAGAGTTGATCTGTGCTGTTATGCCGGTGACTTCGCATTCAGTGGAGCAAGGTTTATCTAATCTGGATTCCGGCTCTGGATTCCGGCGTTCAGCCGCGAGGAATCGGAGCAGTGGATCGAGGCAGAGCGGTGCTCCACCAAACCATTTTCAGC
>JBARNL010000019.1:0-2605 GCA_049802955.1 Candidatus Angelobacter sp. | reverse complement strand
GCGGCACAAAAACGCCGGTAGATGTGATGAGCAAAATCACCAGCGACGCCATCTTGACCCGTTGGCGGGTCTTCACCAGAGATTGAAGACTGTGGATAACAAAATCCTGGCCGGCGGGCAAATGGTCTTTCAATAAGTCCACTACAACATTGGACATAGTTGCGGAGTGGAAGACGTTGCGAATCAACCACATCAGGAGAACCATGAAAGGAAAAAATGAAAGAATGGCATTGGCGGCCACGGAGAAGGCATAGGTGTGCGCCTCCGTCCGGGTGAGGTATTGCAGGGTGGGCCAGCCACGATGCCGCAGCATGTGCTTCCACGGGCGCAACAATAGCCGGGAGGCTGGCGATTCCGGAGCTGCAATCGGCACGGCGTCAACGGCTGGCGAAACTGAACCTGATGTCATGGAGAGCCTGCAAAAATCGTAACAGAAAAGCGCTTCCTTCCGGCTTTTATAAAAACCATTTTGGCACAAACGAAAGTATCGTAAAGCAAGTTCCCTTTAGCGTTACCCTGTGATGTAAACAAAGTGCTTTACAAGAACCAGAGTTCCTGAATATTATGCTCTGCTCCCGCGACTTGTCCCGGGGGCGCATCTGGTTGATGTTTTTGTACAGCAGTTTGAACTCGCCGAACGATCCGGTTGCTGGAGTCGCCTTCGGGCCTTCCGGCACGGCAGCCCATCGGTTGCGGAAAAGAGCCATCTGGCCGGCAAAGCAACAACCTTTTTCTCTACCTTAAGCGGTTGAAAAGGCGGAGATTTCCAATCTGAAGCTGAGGCGAAAGGAGTTGCATTTGTGAAAGAGAAGGGAACTGTGAAGTGGTTCAACGGAGCCAAAGGCTATGGCTTCATTCAACGCTCGACCGGAGAAGACGTCTTCGTCCACTTTTCCGCTATTCAGGAAAATGGTTATAGGACCCTCAATGAGGGTGAAACCGTGGAATACGAACTCATGAAAGGTCCCAAGGGCTTTCTGGCCGCAAATGTCCTGCGCGGCGCAGCGAATTAGCAAGGCAACCGAGCTGCCATGATTCCCCTTGCTACGGCAAACGGCAAGGGGAATTCTTATTGCTCATAGGTTGCGGCTTTTCTCGTCAATTCGAAACTAACAAAAAAACGAGGCTGGACGATTCAACATCGTCCAACCTCAAATCCAAGCAAGGCCTTGCCTGATAGTCCTGGCCGCGCGGCCAGGAAACCTGCCGGAAGAAGCTTCAGTTTAGCGGGACTGAGTTGCTTCGCCTTCCGGACGATTCATGGCGGGAGTGGCTCAGAGAAACAAGATTCCAGGGCTTGCTTCTCTTTTGTGGACCCGCAAAACAAGATTTCAGCAATCTCGGCATCGGAAAACTGTTGATTGCAGCCGAAACTCGCTTACAAATTGATTGTCGTTGATTTGGATTAGAAGGTTATCAAGGTCACATTAAATTTTTTCATATCGCTTTGTGAGTTGAGCACGCAAAAGAAAATCCCTCGGAAAAATTTCCGAGGGGGGATTCGAGATTCCGTCTGGATTTAATGCAGTGGTGGATTGTCCGCATTATTATTTGGATGGGGTTCCGGCTGTGGCGGCGGCTCAACGTGGCTCGCTTCAATTTCACGGTCCTGCCGTTGCTGCTCTATCTCCGCCAACTTTTTTTCTTCGCGGAGTTTCTTCCAGTTCTCCATCAATTGTTCCTGGGTCAGTGGCGTTTGTGGTTTAGCCACGCCGGCGACTGGAGCACCATTTGCATTGAACTTAAATTCGGACGCTTCCACCGGAGCGGGTTGCGTCGGCTGGACCATGGCGATGGCGGTCCGGCCAAAAGAATGTCGCGTGCGGACCAGGATTCGTTCCATGCCGCCTGATTCATTGCCAGAGCCCATGATGATGTAGTCGATTTTGGGGCTGTCGAGCAATGCGGTCATCACCTCTCGCACTCCACTGGGCCCGATCTGCGCGACCACGGGCTCATTTTGCAATTCAGGGGCTAAATCGATAAGAGCGCCAGTCTTTGCCGAGATGAGCTTCAATACCGCTCCCAGCGAGGCGCTCTGCGATACTACCGTGAGTTGTCCCTGTGCGTAATTTACAGCGGCCATTGGCTCAGGGGCAGGACTTGCAAATGGCTGTGCGACTTGGGCCGGAACTGTTGCAACGGAAATTGGCGCCGGCTGGGGTGGTACTGGCTGTGCCGCTGGAGCGGGTATGGGGCGCGCTGACTGCGCCCGAGCGGCAGGCTGAATGGCGATTGGGCCAGGATTATTTCTCGAATTTGCTGGATAGAGGTTTACAGGTTGTTGCAGGCCCGGAGCCGGTTGCGCACCATACTTTGCCGCTGGCGCAGGCGCTGCCGTCGCGCTGGTAGCGGGACTTGGCTTGCGTTCAAGACGTCCCCCGGATATCTGGGCAAACGCCAGCAAAGGGATCATGGTCACAACGAGCGCTGCTGTCGTCGCTATTCTCATACGAACCTTCCTCAAGAGGCCGGCATTTTAACCTTTACTATTGTGCAGCTTCCGCGCCAGCCTGACCATTGAAAAAACATTAAAATTTCACATGTTTGATTAGCTTTTTATCTTGCGATCCACTCGTTTACTGAACCGCGCTTAAAGGGAAGC
>JBARNL010000018.1:0-8789 GCA_049802955.1 Candidatus Angelobacter sp. | reverse complement strand
CCATAAATTCGCCATTCGGTCCGCGCACGTTGCCGAACTTGGTGGCCAACTGGACCTTGTTGCGGCGATCTTTGATCGCGCGTCCGACCAGCTCTTCATTTTTGCCGGAGCCGTACATGTCAGCCGTATCAAGAAACGTGCAGCCGAGTTCAATGGCGCGATGGATAGTTGCGATGGATTCCTGCTCGTCGCCCGCGCCGTAAAACTCTGACATACCCATGCAGCCAAGCCCGATCGCGGAAACCGTTAAACCTTGTTTGCCAAGTTTTCTTTGTGGAAGCATGAAGATGTGATGTTACCAAAATCAGTGGAGACTTAGGAAAACCGGGAAAATCTCACCACTGACAGACACTGATGACACTGATGTGCAAAAGCAAATGCCTACCGCGGATCAACACGGATCAGCGCGGACTGATGACACTGATTGGAAACAGATACTAGAAGGAGCAGGATGATCGGAAGGAGATGACTTGTCGTCAAAAAAGAAACACAAATCCCTTGATCCGTGAAAATCAGTTCAATCCGTGTCATCCGTGGTAAGGTTTTAAGATTTTTTCAGCAGCCGCCGGCAGGGCACGGATGAACACTGCGTCCCAGGGTGGATGCGGCAGAGACCAGCTTGCGGGAATCATTGCAGGCGAGCTTCTTTACCGCAGCGCGGCCATGCACAAATTCCGCCCACTTGAGATCGTGTTTGACGAAATCATCAAAAGCCGTTGCCGCAATTTCAATGTGTGTGCCGTCCGCGAACTTGATCGTCATTCCCGCCTCCCGAGGGTTGTGCATTTGCAACATCTATGTAAATAGATGATCGGGAAGCAACGTAAGGTGCAGAGTTTCGCGCAGATTGATGAAAAACTTTTCTATTCGCGCAGAAAGAATGATTCGTGCTGCGCAAATTATTTTTTCGTCGAAGAGATTTTCGCGGCTTAGGTGAGCGCGGCCACTTCGGGGCGCTCTTCCTGCATGCGGGCCAGCAGCCGTTCAACGTATTTGGTATCTATGTTGCCGGCGCGGAATTCAGGATCGGCAAGAATGCGGCGATGCAGGGGAATCGTAGTATGAATGCCTTCGACAATAAACATTTCCAGCGCGCGCTGCATGCGCATAATGGCTTCAGGGCGGTCCTTGCCAAACGTAATCAGCTTGGCAATGAGCGAGTCGTAATAAGGCGGAATCACGCCCTCGGCGTAAGCGGCGGTGTCCACGCGCACGCCCAGGCCGCCGGGAATGTGGAACGTCTTGATCTTGCCCGCTGACGGCGTGAATTTTTCCGGATGTTCGGCGTTGATGCGGCACTCAATGGCGTGTCCGCGCTGGCCTTTGCGGTCAATCTTGGGGATGATCTCGGTAATTTTTGCGCCGGTGGCCAGCAGGATCTGCGATTTCACCAAATCCAGGCTCGTCACCATCTCCGTAACGGGATGCTCCACCTGGATGCGCGTGTTCATCTCGATAAAGTGAAGACTGCCATCTTCGTCCATCAGAAACTCGACCGTGCCGGCGTTGACGTAGCCAATTTCAGAGAGAGACTTTTCCAGTCCCTGGCCGATCTCAGCGCGCATTTCCGGCGTCACCCGCGTGGAGGGCGATTCTTCCAGCAGCTTCTGGTGCCGCCGCTGGATACTGCATTCGCGTTCGCCCAGGCTGATCACGCGGCCATGCGAGTCGCCCAACACCTGGAACTCGATATGACGCGGCCGCTCGATGAACTTCTCCATGTAGAGATTGCCGTTGCCAAACGCGGCAGCGGCTTCCGATTGCGCGGAGTTGAACGAACCTTCAAGCTCAGATTCATTGCGGATGACGCGCATGCCGCGTCCGCCTCCGCCGGCAGATGCCTTCACAATCACCGGATAACCGATTTGCGTAGCCCACTCGCGCGCTTCTTCAGCACTGGCAATCACACCGTCAGACCCAGGCAGGATAGGAACCTTGGCTTCCTTCATCGCCTGGCGGGCTTTTTCTTTTTCACCCATCAGCCGGATAACCTCTGGGGGCGGACCGATGAATTTGATATGCGAGCTTTCACAAACTTCAGCGAAATTCGCGTTTTCGCTCAGCAATCCATAGCCGGGATGAATGGCGTCAACGTTGGTAATTTCAGCCGCGCTGATCACGGCAGGAATATTGAGATAGCTTTCAGAAGAGCGCGGCGGCCCAATGCAAATAGCTTCATCGGCAAAGCGGACGTGCAGCGAGTTGCGATCGGCATCGCTGTAAACGGCAACCGTCTTTACGCCCAGCTCTTTACAGGCGCAGATCACGCGCAGGGCAATTTCACCACGATTTGCGATTAGGATCTTTTTGAACATTTATTTATGTCGCTTCGCTCCACACCGCTTCAGAGTTGCGCCGCAACGCCGAGTCATTTTGCGCCCGTAGTTGGCGGCTCAGCGCGCAAGTCGGCTTCGCCGCCTAATATCGCTCAATCTTTCTCGCTTCGCTCCACACCGCTAAACATCCTATGGTCGAATCCGAGCACGCTTGATACTTGGCGGCCAATGCGAAGTGGGGTGAACAGCAAATCTGGCTCTATTTATTTCTTGGCCGTATCGCAAACAGCGGTTGCCCATATTCAACGGGCTGTCCATTGCTGACCAGCACCTTCACCACTTCTCCGGAAATATCAGATTCGATTTCATTCATGAGCTTCATGGCTTCAATAATGCAAAGCACCTGGCCTGCTGCCACCTGGTCACCCGGTTTTACAAAGGGCAAAGCCCCAGGCCCGGGAGCTTCATAGAAGGTGCCGACGATCGGGGATTTCACGGTATGCAAATCTTCTTCCGCAACTGCCACCGGGGCCACCGAAGGATTTACAGGTGGAGTCGCCGCAGTTATCGAAGAATAACCGGGTTGGGGAGCCGCCATCGGCATGGTTGCCATAGGCACGGCATGGGTTATCAGCGGGGCTGCCGTCTCGACGCCGCGCTTAATGCGGACCTTTACGTCCCCGCGCTCAAGCTCAAACTCCGAGATATCTTTTTCTATCAGGAAATCGATAAGCTCTTTCAGCTCTTTCTGATTCATGAATGTATTCGGCTCTTCTCTGCCCTCATAACTCGCAACAGCGGCGAGAGCGGCCTTTCCCCTATGAGTTTAAAGCGTGATCAGGTCCTTTGCGGTGGGCGTCAGGACTTCATGTCCGGTTTCGGTGACAAGAACCATATCTTCAATGCGGACTCCACCCTCTTCAGGAATGTAGATGCCCGGCTCTATCGTAACGACCATCCCAGGCGCAAGTTTTTGGGTCTGGCCCTTGGCCAACCTGGGGTGTTCGTGCACCTCAATTCCCACTCCGTGACCTGTGGAATGGGTAAAGAAAGCGTCAAAACCCGCTTTCTTCAGAACTTCCCGCCCGGCGCGGTCCACTTCACCCGTCTCCACGCCCGGTGCCACGGCAGCAATCGAAGCCAACTGGGCTTCCCGCACCGCATCATACATGCGCCGATGCGACCGGGAAACTGCTCCGGCATGCACAGTCCGAGTCATGTCAGAACAGTAACCTGCGAGTATAACACCGTAATCCAGGATAATAAATCCTTGCGTTGGAATAGGTTGCGCCGATGCGCGACCGTGGGGGAGTGCCGACCGCGGTCCAGCGGCCACAATCGTGTCAAATGACATTTTTTCCGCTCCGGCACGTCTAGCCTGCAACTCCAACTCGCCCGCTACTTGCGTTTCCGCCACGCCCGGCTTGATCACCGATAGCGCAGTCTGGAACAAGCTGGCGGCCAGCAATACTGAGGCGCGAATCTGGCTGATTTCGTCCGCGTCTTTAATCAGCCGCAGCTGCTCCACCAGGCCGGCAGCCGGCTTGAGCCTTGTTTTTCCGCGTACTGTCAATCCCATTTGCTTGTATGCGCTATAGGAAAGGTGTTCGGCCTCAAAACCCAGCGTCCGCACTTTGGCTTTCTGCGCGCCCTCGCAACCTTCAGCAAACGCCGATTTCTTGCCCACAACCACCTTGGCGCTTTTTACCTCCGCATGAGCCTGCTGGTCATACCTGCCATCCGTGTAGAAAGTGGCTTTGTGCGCGCGATCACTGACTTGAACAAACAGGACGCCTGCCGTCCCGGTAAAGCCGCAGAGATAGAGGACATTGGGCAGATGCGTAATCAGGAGGGCGTCAAATCCGCCCCGGCGCAGCAAAGCTGCAAGCTGTTTCTGTCGGGAAATGTAGTTCATCAGGCTTTCATTTGGATCGAAGGTGAACTGTGTACGTCGATACTAACGGAAAGTCCTGCCGGCCGCACGAACCGTATCTTACAAGCCAACACATTTGGTCCAAGAATTTGGAAATTTTGGACAAGAAAAAGCCCGGGAGAGGTCAAAATCCCCCGGGCATCCAAGGCGCATACTAGGTTTGAATGATTTTTGGAGTGATAAAGAAGATCAGCTCCGCGGTTGAAGTATTGACTAGGGTGTGTTTAAACAAATTGCCCAGAAGGGGAATGCTGCCGAGCAATGGCACCTGCGAAATAGCTACACTATTCTGGGTTTGAATTACGCCGCCAATCACCACCGTCCCGCCGTCAGAGACCAACACCTGCGTGGTCGCCTGTTGCGTGTTGAGCGTGGGGTTCAACTGCGAACCGGTTACACGGCTGAAATCCGGCGTCGTGTTCTCCACGTCCACGTTCAGGAAGATAGTATTGTCTGCCGTAATTTGCGGTACCACGGTCATACGCAGGAAAGCTTCCACATATGTGACCGTGGGCGGGCCGCCTAACTGCGCCTGCGTGACCACTGGAATGCGCGAACCCTGTTTAATCTGCGCAGAGATATTGTTCTGGGTAACGATGTGGGGGCGTGACAGGATCTTCAATAGGCCACGGTTCTCCGCCATGGTCAGGATGAAATCAAGGCGGAAGCCGTTAGTTGCGGTTGTAAACTGAATGCCGCTGGTCGGGCCAGTCGCACCCAGGTTTGAAAACAACGGAATGGATTTAGTATCGCCCGGCGCGGTAATGAATCTTGGCACCAAATTGGAGATGTCAATCGGGCTTGGGTTGGTAGCGCCGCCGACCGCACTATTGCCGCTGCCATAGCTGACGCCGAGCTGGGTGCCGATATCGCGGGCAAACGTCCTGGTAGACGCGACCACGCGGGCTTCAATTTCCACTTCAGGAGTCTTACGGTCAAGCATCCTAATGAGCTCTTCAACCTTGGGCAGCACGGAAGGAATATCTTCGACAATCAGAGCATTGCTGCGATCGTCTGCCACAACGTCTCCGCGCGCAGAAAGGAACTTCTTCACCACCGTTGCAGCGTCCTTGGCATGGCCATAGCTCAGATAACGAGTGATAGTTTGCTTAGGAACAGCCAGCGCCTGCGCGTCCTGCTGGGCGCGCCGTGCTTCTGCTTCGGTCTTCATCGTGTCCAGGGTGGCGATTCTCAGCACGTTGCCTTGCAATGTGCAGGCCAGCCCATTGTTATCCAGCACGATGGCGAGAGCCTGGTCCCACGGCACGTCATCAAGAACAATTGTTACGGAGCCTTTTACTGAGGGATCCAGCACAACGTTCAAGCCGCTGATCTCGTGGATCAGGCGGAAAAAGTCCTTCAGGTCAAGGTCTTTGAAATTCATGCCGAAAGGCTCGCCGGTATAGCGGCCAGTGGTGCAATTTGTGGTGGATGGGCCGGAAACAGAGACCGTTGTGCCTGCCGGGGTCGACTGCGCCGGCTGCTGCTGCTGTTGCTGCAACGCCGCATTGATGGCTGCCGGCTCGGCAGCAAGACTGGCATGTGTGGCGAATGGCGGCTTGTTGATGCTCGGCAGCGCTGGCGCCGGACCGGCAAAATGCGAAGCGGCAATATCAGACCGCGAACGCGTGGCTTCCACTATTTTTTCTTCTGATTTTGAGGCTGCTTTGGACGGAACCGGTTCTGGCACGGCCGTCTGCGGCGTGGCATCAGCCGTAACCACAGCTTCTTTTATTGCGGGAAGAGATGCCGGCTTAGACGTGGAACTGTCGCGCATACTCACGACGAGCTTATTTCCTTCAGGCACAATCTGGAAATCGCGCAATTGCGCCATGTCTACCACAACACGCGTGGTCCCTTGCTGGTAGCGCCCCACACGCACCGATTTCACATCGCCGCTGTTGACCGTAATTTCACGCGCGCGCCCCTGAAGTTCTGAATTAGGGATGTCCACGACAATGCGGTCGGGGTGCGTCAGCTTCATGGTCTTGGCCATCATTGGGCCGCTGCCGCTGATCTCGATGTTTAAGCCATCGCCTCCGCGGATAACGGAAATCTTGCCAACACGAGTTGCCGCTCCGGCTTTTGTTGCAGCAGCGTTGTTCTGGTTCTTCACCTGAACGTCGGCCGGTTGCGAAACGGTGCCCGCGGCCATGGCGCTTACGCTGGCCAATAGAACGATTCCTAGCAGTTGCTTAAGCCTCATCACTTTGTCTCCCCGTCCCGGCGGCACTTCACCGCCGGTAATGCAGCAGCGTTTTTTAACGCCTGTCTTGACAAACTTTCCAGCCGCTCGAAATCCAACTCTCAATCAGGGCTGGCGATCCCTTTTGTTCGGCCCTTTACTGCTTTGCAATTTCCGATTACAGATCTTTCCTGTTTCTAGGCAACTTCTCTATTCTTACGATGGTGGTACAAGTTTCTTCACTACTTCACGCGCAGTTTCGCGCCCCAGAGCGTCTTTCACATATTCGCGAAAGATAATGGAATCGCTGGTGATCTTTTCCACGCTTCCCTGGAACACTTGATCGTTCTCTCTGAGGAAGTATGTCTTCCTGATGCTGTTGGCGACCACCGCCATCATCTTGCCCGAAGTATCTTTCACCGTACCCTGCAACACCAGTTCAGGAATCACCAGGCACCGCTTGCCGCTGGTGCAGTTTGGCGCTGGCCGGCTGATTCCGTCCTTGGAAACTATAGGACTCACGAATGGATCTCGACGCCCGTGCGCTCCGAATGCCCTGACTGATGGCTTCGGTTTTTCTGCTGCCTGGGCGGCGGGAGCTTCGGAAGTTTTCTTAGCTGTTCCCGCAGCCGGCGCTTTTGCCGGTACTGTTACCCTTGGCTTTGCAGCAGTTTTGGCTTGCTTTGCCGCAGCCTTCTTGGCTATCGGCGCTGGCTTAACGGCGATTACGGTCGGGGCCTTTACCGGCGCAGCCTTCTTCGCGCCAGGCTTTTTGGGGGTTGCTTTGGCGCCGTCTTTCGCTGCCACCACAGGCGTAGGTACACCCTTTGCCTGCGTTCCGGCTGGCGAAAGCGGTTTTACCGGAGCCGTGCTCGTTTTTACCGCAGGCTTGCCTGTTGCGGCGGACCCAGCAGCGCTCTTCGGCGGCGGATCAGCCTTTGGACTGGCAGCATTGTTGCTCGGCGTCTTCGCTGAAGTTCCAGGCGTTGCCTTGGCGCCGGTCTTGTGGTCGCCACTGGCTGCTTTCTTCGCTGCCGGCTTTTTTGTGCCGGCTGTTTTGCCGGCCGCTGCCGGAGTCGGAGTTGGCGAGGCCTGTGGGCCATTGGCGCCGGAATTCTGCGCCGTGGCCACCGTCGCCATGGCTGTTGCAAGCGCGAGAATTTGTATCAGCTTCATCTCAATTCCCTTTTGTGCACTCTTCATACTGAAACTCTTTTACGGCTTCGCCGTTGGCGCAGGAGCCGGTTGACCCGGCTTCGGCGGCACCGCGGCCGGCTGTTCTTCCGGTTCATGACTAAAGAAAGTTGTTGCCGTGCAGCTGGCCAACACAGTTTCACCCGGAGCATAGGTGTAAGAACCCTTTACCTTAGCCGCGCTGCCGCTCTTAGTGTTGCCCATCTGCATGTTGCCCACATTGACGATTCTTTCCAGTTCAGCCACGCGCTGGAAGAAATTCAGCACTGAGTAATACGGCCCGTCAATATCGATGGCAAACGGCACTTCGCTGTAGAACTCCTTGTTGCTCACCGGCATCGCGGTGTACCGCCGGATCTCAATGCCCGACGTCGCGGCCGTATCATGCAGCAACTTGATGAACTGGTCGGCGTCCTTATCTTCCGGAACGATCCGTTTCTGGATTTCCAGCTGCTGCTGCAGGATCGCCATGTTGCGGTTCACTTCCGCCAGCTTGGGCTCGAACATCTTCAGCGTCTCGTTCTCCGCCTTTTTTTCCTTGATCTTGGCGTCAAGCTGCTGGTTCGCCTGATACATGGGATTGAAATAAATATAGTAGTAGGCTGCGCCCACCATGGCCGCGGCAAGGAACAGGATTCCTGCCCGCGCCCCTAACGACATTTCTCCGAATTTAGCCATATATACAAACCGTCCCCGGTGGATAACTACTGCGTTACGACTGTGTCTGGGATTTCTTTGCTTTGAACCCAGCGTTCATTTCACAAATAAGTTCAAACTTAAAAGCCTGGACTTCCTTCACTGCGCTGTCCTGCGATGTCTCTTTGATCTCGACTGTCCTGAACGCGCCGGTCTTTCTCAGGTTAGCCATCAGATCGGCCACCGAGTTCGGGCTTAATGCCATTCCGGTGAAGTTCAGCGTTTTGCCGTCATTGGTCATGGTGTCAAGCCAGACCGCGTCTGTGCTGTTGATGGTATCGGCCACCAGGTTCAGCAGGTCAACAGGACCCGATTGGGCAGACTTAAGTTCGTCGATGACCCGCACCCGGCGCTCATACATATCGGCTTTTTTCTTGCTGGCCTCGTATTTCGCCTTCACGTCCGCCAGGCGCTGGTTTTCCAGGACTGCTTTCTGCAGGTTTTTTTCCAGCACATCGTGTTCACGCTGCACCCACGTATGCGCGACGCCGATCAATACCACCAG
>JBARNL010000017.1:0-2905 GCA_049802955.1 Candidatus Angelobacter sp. | reverse complement strand
GTCCAGCTTCGCCGTGGGAGGCGAAAAGTCCCGCGCGGCGGTTCCAGCCAGCGGCGCGTGCGGCAGCTGTGGCGACCCTCGCGGCCCCGGCGCTTGCAGCATGAATTAGCAGATTGTCCGGTAAGCCACATCAGGTGACGAGTGCCCGCCTGCGTATTGCGTCGGGCGTGCTGCTGAAATCGTGTAAAATGGGTTTCTAGCCTTTACGGTGGGTATAGTTCAGTGGCAGAACGCCAGACTGTGGCTCTGGATGTCGTGGGTTCGACCCCCACTACCCACCCCAATTATTCAATAGGTTAGCGTCACGCCCGTGCCGTTTCCGTGCCGTTGAGCGCCAATCGTGCCACTTTCCCGCTCGCCTGTACGATTTCATCCGTCACAACATCACCATAAGTGTTCATTGTGGTGCGGATGTCGGCGTGCCGCATTGCTTTTTGTTGAACGGCTACCGAAGTTCCCACCGCGTCAAGCCAAGACCGGAATGTGTGGCGCATCGTGTGAGTACCGATGATACCTATTCCCGCACGCTTCGCGGCCTTCTGGAAAACGTGCAATACGCCGGTATAGGAATACGGCAACCGGCCAACCTGGACCGTGCTCGCAAAAATCCAGTCTTCCGAGGCGGAAAACTGAGTCGTTTGCTTCCATGTTTTGAGCATCTCCAGCAGCCCGGCATCTATGGGCAACTTGCGTTCAGAGTTGACGGTCTTAACGTCATCCACGATTTGCCGCACAATTCCACGTTCTACACTGAGCCGAGACCCGAGCCAATCAACGTCAGCCCATTTCAACGCGAGCGCCTCAGAAATGCGAAGTCCGAAACAAACACAAGTAAAGGCGATTGTCCGGAACGGCTCGTGTAGCTGTGGAGTCAATCGCTGAAACTCCGCAACCATGAGGCTACGGGGTTGACGTGTTCGCTTGCTCGCGCCCTTCACCGTCACGAGTTCAATTGTGTTTCTTTGCACGGGAACATCCCCGCGCCACATTGCGAAGTCCCACAACGTATGCAGCAGCCCTCGAATGTGGCTCTTGCTCTTTGGCGATAGATTCAGAGACGTAAGCCACAATTCAGCCGGACGCGCTTGTAACTCCGGCAGCGCACAAGAACCCCAACGCGGGACAATGTGATTTTGCAACCACATTTCGTAAGACCGTCTCGTGTTGTTGCGTGTGGGCATTTTCTCAACTCGGTAGTGCTCAATAAGCGTGCTCACGGTTGGCACGGTTGATTTTGCGAGCGGATACCGTTCCAACTCGTCCCGTAAGGGCTTGGCGGCATCCCACGCGGCCCGCTTGGTGAAAAACCGGCCAAGTGCTTTTGAGTGGCGCTTCCCTTCGTGCCACCAAAAGAACCTCCAAACCTTGTCCCGCTTGTCCTGTACAACACTTCCTGTTCTAACTCTGCTGCGTTGCATTGAGTCCTCCATCTCCCGCAGCAGATGGCGGAGCAAGCATAGCATCCAATTCAGAGCGAAGGAATCTCCAGGTAACACGCTTTGATCCGGACAAAGGGTGTGCGGGGATGCGGCGCTCTTTAGCCCACTTCAGAACGGTGCGAGGTTTGACCCGGAGATGTTGGGCGGCTTCTTTGGCGGTGAGCCATTCGGTTGACACGGTGAAACTCCATTCCCGGATGTCTCCCCACACCCTAGACTGCTTAATAATGCTCAAACTGCGCTATGTTGTTGAAACCACGCCAAAAGTCTCAAAATGAGAAATTGTTGTCTATGTAAATAAATGGTCTACGGAGGGCTATTTAGAAAGCAGTGGCAAGATTTTCGGTCCCTCTTTTTACCCGACACAACCAACACTACGAGAGCGTTAGCTCGTAGTAGTGTGTGGGTACTGTTCACTATTATTCCTTTCCTTATAGGAGTGAACACCCAAGGCCCGCTTACCGCTCACCCAAGCAAGGCTGCGCTTGATGCCCACATCAGACAACATGGCAACGAGGGTACGGACGGACGCCTTCGGGTTGTCACGTATGACCGCAAGGGCTTCGTCTTCCTTGCCGTCCCGGTTTGACCTAGCGCCGGGTTGCCTCCTGGAAAGAACGGCATCACCGGGCGGGGATACGATGTGTAACCGGCAATCCGGCCCGCTCGTAACCTCAAAGGGCTTGGACTCAAAGTCCCGTTGCTTGACGTTGGTTATGTATGAAGCTGACTGGTATGGGTCCGTTGGATCTTGCAAGCGTGTGGCCCAACAACATGAGACGAACGCGCCTAGCTCGCCGGAGCCGCGCATTGCGTTCTCTAGTGTCAGCTCAAGGCTTTCTTTGGTGCCCTTCGCGCTGTGATGCAAGAGCAAGACACTTAAAGCGCCGCTCCGCATTAGGCGGAAGATACTCTCAGCAAACGCCCGCATGTGTTCCGAGCTATTCTCGTCACCCTTGAGATAACGGACCGCCGTGTCAATGATGACAACGGCACCGTCCAGCTCTTCCGCTAGCGCGTCCAGGTCAATGAGTCCTTCGGCGCTCATGGTCCGACAAAAAAGCGTTTTCCCAACACACGGCATTAGCCCAATCTTCTTGAGCCGGTCTGAGAAAGAGCTAATGCCCATTTCCGGGCAGAGATAAACCACACGAGCGGGTTTTCTATCGATGACGAACTGTCCAAAGAGCGGCTCGCCGGTGCAAAGCGCGTGTGCCACGTTGAGCGCAATAAGGCTTTTTCTCTGTCCTACGGGAGCCGCAAGCGCCGTAATTGACCCCAACGCTAGGGAGCCTCTGAACAAGCACTGATTTTAGGGCAGAATCGCAACTGGAGAAACGTTTCTCCGTGGATCCGCAATGCTCATGGGGGAAAGGGTTGGTTGGATTGTTTTCAAATTCTTAGTTTGACCCCTACCGCTTGGATAGAGACACTACGCCCCCGCGTACAACAACTTCTTGCGCACC
>JBARNL010000016.1:0-1911 GCA_049802955.1 Candidatus Angelobacter sp. | reverse complement strand
AGTGAGAGCCGGACAAAACTAGCAGAGCGCAAGTATGCGGATAAGAGATCGTTAGACGATGACGGAAGCAAAAAGTCAGCAAGAAATCGATACTAAAGGTAGGGGCTCGCGCTGGTGTTCATTCGCGAACACTACGATGCCGAAAGCGAACACCCGCTGGAAGCGGCGTGGCAAACCTGCCATCCCATGCCTTCTTAGTTTCAATCGTTTACGTGACCCAAGGAGTTTGGCATGAGGGGTGCGATTACTTATGGCAGGAATCAACGGCAAAAGCTGGATTCCAAATTGAAACCTTGAATCAGGAGTTCATATGTTTGACGGCAAAAATAATCGGCTTCTTGATAGTTTTTCATTCCGGCTGGCGCTTACGGCAGCAGTGTTCGCCGCATGGACCGGCGCGGGATATATATTGCTATCTCTGGCATAAGCACTGATGCGAATCGCCACCTGTAAAGTCAGGAGATACGTGCATTCATAAGTGGCGCAGTCCGGAATTTCACATTCATAGCAGAACGTCCGAACACGATTGCAGGACGACTCGACACAAACCCATCGAACGAGTTTGGTTCAACCAGCCAAAGGGCGATGCTGCAAGACTTCATAACGCAAGTGATCCGGGCCGGGTGGTTTTGAAGGCGTTGACGGCGCTGCCAGTCATGGCAGCGCTATTTGAAAGCGTCTCATTGGTTACCTCCTGATTTGGAAGCATCCGTCTATTTGCAACTGACGATATCGTGCATCAATTGCAAATATCCTTCTGGAAAAATCGACCAGTGTTCATGGTTCCCTGATTTACTGGATCCGGCATCATACTTGGGTGCCGGACTCGGTCACACTGTCCTCTGCGATACACTCTTTGCATGCTTGCCCCTTACGCGTTGCCAGCGGAAGAGAGCCGTGGACGGCGCTATCCGGAAGAAGCCCATGCTTACCGCAATGTTTTTCAGCGCGACCGCGACCGCGTGGTGCATTCGCGGGCTTTCCGGCGGCTGGAGAACAAGACCCAGGTTTTTACCGGCAGGCGCTCTGACCATTTTCGCAATCGGCTGACGCACACGATTGAAGTTACGCAAATTTCCCGCACGATTGCCGCCGAGCTGCAACTGAATGAAGACCTGGTGGAAGCGCTGGCCCTGGTGCATGACGTGGGGCATCCGCCGTTTGGGCATGCAGGCGAGCGCGTATTGAACGCGGCCATGCAGGAGTACGGCGGCCAGTTTGACCATAATCTGCACGCGCTACGCACGGTGGAGCAGTTTGAGCATCGGTACGCGGAATTTCCCGGGCTTAACCTGACGTTTGAAGTACGCGAGGGAATCGTGAAGCACTCTCGCGATTACGAGGCTGCGGAATTTCCTGAGCTGGCGGAATACTTGCTCGACCAGCGCCCTCCGCTGGAAGCGCAGTTGATCGACTTTGCCGATGAGATTGCCTACTCAACCGCCGATCTAGACGATGGCGTGGAAGCGAAGATCCTGACGCGCGAGCAGGTGCGCGAGAGCGTGCCGCTGTTTGCGCAACTTCATGCGGAAATGGAGCAGCGATATCCCGCAGCAGCGGAGAAGCTGCTGTTCAATGAGACGCTCAAGCGCGTGCTGGATCGGCTGGTGAGCGACCTGATAACCAACAGCCGTAAGCTGATTGGTGAAGCGGGCGTGGCGTCGGTTGAGGCTGTGCGCCGGCTTCCGCAGCGTCTCATCGCCTTCAGCCCACAAGTGGATGAAGAGCGCAAGCAGCTAAAAGAATTTCTCTATCAGAACGTCTATTGCAGTCCGGCGCAAGAGCGCGATAAGCGGCAAGCCGAGCAGGTGATTGCAGAAATGTTTGCGTTCTTTATGAAGTTTCCGCGGGAGCTGCCGGCGAGCTATCAGGCAAAATCGCGCAGCGAGCCGCTGCACAGGATTGTCTGCG
>JBARNL010000015.1:0-1505 GCA_049802955.1 Candidatus Angelobacter sp. | reverse complement strand
GATCCCTTACGTCCTGCAATTCAATAAACGCGACCTGCCCAGCGCCATGGCCGTGGAAGAGCTGAAACGCGAACTGGCCAAAAAAGATGAGCCTAGCTTTGAAGCGGTGGCATTCCAGGGCAAAGGCGTTTTTGAGACGCTAAAAGAAGTGGCGCGGCTGGTGCTGATTGAGCTGAAAAAAGGCTAGCGCCAGCACTCAGCGTTCAGCCATTAGCGCTCAGTCAAACAACCCTCGCCGCAGATTTCACAGATAAAAGCAGATTAAAAAAGGAAGTAGCCGCGAATTTCGCGAATGCACACGAATCAATTTAAGAATGATTCAAATGTTTTCCTCTTGCGCTCGCTTTCGGGTTTGTTAATTACTCAATTACGAAATTACCCATTTACCAATCTTGTTTGATTCGCATCTCTTCGCGTGATTCGCGGCTGATTTTCTTTGCTCACCTCATTACCCTACAACGGTAAATCCTCTAATGGGCCGCTGATAATAATCCTGAAAAGACACTAAACATTGCGATTTTTGGTTCGACCGAGAATCCTTAAAGCCGTGTTGAATAGGCCCGCCTTGTTCTGTAGTCTTTGTTGGTCTATGTTTTGCTTCGACAGTGGATTTCCAGCGTGTTTGGAGAAGGAAATAAAAAACACTGAAAAGGAAAAAGCTATGTCGAACAACAATGAAAACCGGGTACTCAGCCGGATGGGTGCTCGCCAACTCACAGCAAACGAAATCGAGCAAGTTGCCGCAGCAAAGTTAACCTTTGCCAGCGTCCTTATAACCGCCCCAGTCAGTAATCCTGACGAGACCTTCGATCAATAGCCCGCTTAAGCGGCTGTTGAAGAGAGACACTTCCACAGATTTGATTTTGCCCAGGATGTTTGGGGAAGAAAGCCAAGAACTGGAAGGAGAAATTTATGTCGAATACCAATGACAACCGGGTACTCAATCGCAGAGGCGCTCGTCAACTTACATCGGACGAACTGGAGCAGATCAAAGGGGCCGGCGGCCCGTTCACCCGCGCAAGCTTGACGGGGACCAACATGATGCACAGTCCTGATACCGACATGGACTCATAGCCCCCGCAGCGGAACTCCAACCCTTTGACTGGTTGTGCCTGGCCGGATTGGGAGAAGGCCAAACTGAAAAGGAGAAAACTCATGTCGAACAACGATAACCGCGTGCTCATCCGTAAGGGGGCACGCCCACTGAGTCAGAAAGAAATAGACGGGGTCGCGGGCGCCAGGCTGCCCTCGATTCTGAGCGTGATCCGCACCAACAGTCCCAGCGGCTCAGACTTCACCACCGACGAATAGTGGCTTCTATACACCTGGTCCACCAGTGCAAGGAATATCGCGAAAGAGCCGGAACGGAAAGGAGAACTGTATGTCGAACAAAGACAACAACCGGGTACTCACTCGCATGGGCGCCCGCAAACTTTCTCAAGAGGAACTGGATGGAGTGTCAGGCGGCCTGATTCCGACGCGTCTGAGCGTGCTGGCAACGGGGC
>JBARNL010000014.1:0-8119 GCA_049802955.1 Candidatus Angelobacter sp. | reverse complement strand
TCACTGGATCGCTCCACTGAACCTGATCACCCAGTCTACTTCGGATCTGCCACTGTTTATTTTGACTGACCCTTTCGACCGTCGACATGTGTGATCCTAACTGAAGACCGTGAAAAGTCAACGCCCGTGATTTGTGCAAACGAAGATTTTTTTCCTCGCATTGCTGATTTGAAAAACGCTGATAAAACGTGGTTGCAAGGACCCTGATTTCGGCAAGGCTTTGATTTCCACAGCGGTTTCCACAGAATCGATCTGTCAAAAGTGCTGGCCCAAACGTGCAGAGGAACCAAAGATGTTCTTGACGGCGCAACCTGATCTGCCTCATTGTGTCTCTTAGAGACCAGATGTCAGATCTCATCGCCTATGTCGACGGTGGTTCCCACGGCAGTCCGGGGCCATCTGGCATTGGCGTATTGATTGAGAAGCCAGACGGAGAAATGATCCGGATCGCCCGCTGGATTGGCCACCACGATAATAATGTGGCCGAATATGCAGCCCTGCTGGAAGCCCTGCAGCGCGCGCTGGAACTCAATGCCACCTCACTGAGCGTCTACAGCGATTCAGAGCTGGTAGTGAAACAGATGACTGGCGAGTACTCCTGCCGAAGCCCGCGGCTTTACTCTCTCCACTGGATGTGCCGCAAGCTGGCTCGCACCTTGAACTTTTGCATCTCCCACATTCCGCGCGAACAAAACCAGGAAGCCAACCGCCTGGCCAACCATGCGGTGCGGTTTCGCAGAGAACCCGTGCTGGATCACACGGGATCTCTGTAATTGCGGAACCGGAACTTTTACCGCGGATCGTCGCGGATCCCCGCGGATAAGATCGGAACCTAGACGGGCAAACTTCAACCGGATTCACAAGCCACCCAGATGATTGGTTATTAGTGGGTTTCTCTTAATCCGCGACTATCCGCGTAAATCCGCGGTAAAGGGGTTACGCCTTTGTGTGCTCGTAATACTTCCCGATGATGTGTCCTATCTCCACTGCCGCTTCAGGATCAAGATCGACAAATTCAAAGCCGGCATACTGCTGGTCGGCAAAGCGAAGCCGCGCGTTCACGCGGACGCGGATGTCCTCCGTGGGCTCATGAATGGTGAAGGTATAGATCTTGCTGTCTTCGTTGTAATGCCGGTCAGGCTCCATCATAAAGCCGCCGCGCGCAAGCTGGCGCAGCACGCCGGCTTGTCCATCTTTGGCGTCCATCACCAGCACTTGTGACTGGTGCGTGATGTCAACTCGCTCAAATCTGCGGCGTTCCTCTGGATTTTGCGCTTCCTGTGTGGGCCTCATTGAATCTGCTCTCCAAATGCGCTGACTGGGTCAATGTCCACGGGCACATCTTTTACGCTTGTTAGCGCCGATTTTAACTCAGCCGGCATGGAATCATACTTTTTAAACCATTGCTCAGCGCGGTTCCTGTCACCCGTGGCCTCAATTTCCAGCAGTTCCTTGGCCAGCGTGGCAATGGCATCCGGCATCTTGGTGAAATCAATTGCATATTTTGAGGTTTTTGGATCGAATGCGATGGCGCCTTGTTCGGCCAGATAATTGAATTCCATCATCTCAGCACGCCCGTGGGCTTCCGCCACGCCAAAGCGCACCGTACGGAAAATCCCCGCAACGTGCGACGCATAGAACGTGTTCGCCTGCGTCTTCTGTATCACGCCGTTATCTATCAGCCAGTTCAAAGCAAATAAACCGACGATGTCCGCTTTGGCTTCTTCCAGTCCCGCGTATGTTGGGCCGATCGATTCGCGAATATCGGCCTTGCCGGTTGCGGTTCGAGCATATGCCGGTCCAAGCCCGTGGCAGATTTCATGCATCAGCACCACGGCAAGATAACCTTCCATGCTGGCCAGCGCCGCCTGGTCTTCACGCATGAGTTGTTTGCTAATCGGCAGCACCACGTAGTTCACGCGCGCATCCATAAAATTCTTGAAGAAGATTTTCTTCGTGCCTTTTTCCTGGTGAATTCGCGGATCGTTCGGCAGATTGTCTGCAACCGCTTGGTAGCCGTGGCGCAGATCGCCGGCGCGGAATGGCGTGTCCATAACTTCCATGGGCGTGCTCTTGCCCTGCATCGACGGCCGGTCTTCCGGCGCCAGAGGCAATGCGTCCTGTATGTCCGGGACATATTTCTTAAACGTATCCAGGCTGGCGCTTTCGTCCTGATTGCGGATCATCACCGCCGCCCCGTAAGAAGTTTTCACGCCCAGCAGATCGTCAAGGTACGTTTCATACGGGGCAAAGATGATATCGAACTTTGGGTTCTCCAGATCAAGCCATGCCAGGTCGCTCTTGTAGTAGTCGTCGGTGAGCAGTGCTTCCGCGCGTAATTGCAGAAAGTTGGCGAAGGCTTTATCCGGGCTAAGAGCCGCCGCTTGTCGCAGCGCCTTCGCCGCTCCAATAAGCCACGGCTTGTATTCAATGTGATAAGGAACTCCAACCAGCTCGCCGCCCTGGCGCTTGACCACTGTGAACGGGCTGTAAATCTGGGCTTTCTTTTCGGGATGTTTCGCAACGTAAGCTTCTATTTCCTGCCGTGTGATACCGGTAGGGTAGAGAGAATGCCCGGGCAGGAATGGGTCGCTGCCGATGAATGGCTTGTTGTTTTCCAGCAGATCATAGCGGCTGCCGTTGATCATCAGAAAACGGCGGATCTTCTGGTTCATTACCTGATTGCAGCCGAGCAAGCGCTTGTACAGCTCCAGCCCTTTGGGATCGCTCTGCCGCCAGTAAATGCTCTCCAGAAACTGCGAGGCTTCCACCAGCTTGTAAACCATCTTGCGTTCGTTGTCCGTCAGGCCATTCACGCTGAAAGGCATGGAAACAAGCTTGAACTTGTTTACCTGCGCGGCGATATCTTCATTCACGTTCTCTTTCAAAAGACATTTATCGGCGGTCTTGGGCGGAGGCGCGGCCCGGCGTCCCGCCTGGGCCAGAATCGTTCCCGGAATAATCATCGCGAAGATAAGTGCCAACAGCCAGCGTTCTGTTTTCATAGGCAAGATTCTAGCAAGATCGCCGGGATCGCGCGTCATCGCCGTGATCGCACGGTGATCGGGAAAAGCAAAACCTTACCGCGAATGAACACGGATGTAACGGATCAAGAGAATCTGGTTGTTCTTTTGCTTCCGGCGATTACACGCGATTCCTACACGCTCTGATTCTGTAATCCCAATCATCCGTATGATCCGTGAAATCCGTGGCGACGGTTTGGGCGGCTTTTCCGATTACGGCGATTTCGGGCGATGACGCGCGATTCCGGCGATTCACCGTGGTGGATGTTCCCATTTATCATTACTCACGATGCTTCCCCAAACGTTGCTGATCGACGCCGATGACACGCTGTGGGAAAACAACATCTACTTTGACCAGGCGATTGCCAACTTTATTGAGCGGCTAAACCATCAGCACCTCTCGCCGGATGAAGTCCGAAAATTTCTGTATGAGGTCGAGCGCGAGACGGTGCTGGAGCGCGGTTACGGGTCGCACAGCTTCTCTCATTCGCTGGTCAAATGCTTCGAACGGCTCTCAGCAAAGCCAGTGACGCCGGAGCTGCATGAGTTCATCTGGGGCTTTGCCCACAAGGTGTCGAACTATCCCATCGAACTAATCGATGGCGTTCCAGAGACGCTGAACTACCTTTCAGGCCGGGGCCACCACATGGTGGTAATGACCAAAGGCGATATCACGGAGCAGGCGGGAAAGGTGGAACGCTCAGGAATCAAGGAATATTTTGCCGCCGTGGAGATTGTGACGGAGAAGACCGAGTCTGCCTACAAAGAGATTATAGCCAAGTACGAGTTTGAGCCGCAGACGACATGGATGGTCGGCAACAGCCCCAAGTCAGACATCAATCCAGCTCTGGCGGCGGGCATTAATGCCGTCTTTGTGCCGCATGATCTCACCTGGGCTCTGGAGCATGAAACGGTGAATCCCGCGCCGGAGGGGCTAAAGCTGCTTCAGCTAGATAAGTTCGTAGAGTTGCAAGAGTATTTCTAAGTTTTCAGAGAAAGTCTAATGCATTTAGGAGCTAAGGTTATGATCACGCCGCTGGAACGGCAGCTCAAAGCAGTACTCGCAATCAGGGCTGTTCACAATCACTGGTGATCAATGGTTTGCTCAGTGCATGCAAACCACGCCATGAACTCCGCCCGGATGAACGGTTTGATCCCTTCTCGGCCTGTTAGCCGCCAGAATAGCTTGTTGTTTTCACTCTCAACGCGAATGTCAATATCGAAGAATGGGCAGCACGCGTGCTCCAACAGCGTGATTTCAGCTATTGCGTCGTATATTTCCTGTTTCCACGCAAATTCAAAGTCATAACCATGAGGTAATTCCCGAACGGCGGCGAGTGAAGACAGCAACAAGACCGCCAGCGCATGATGGCGCACCCTCTGCTCGCCAGTGAGCGCTGCCATGTCACAAACAAATGGAGTCGGGCTGCTTATTTTTTGAAAGGAACCAAGCGGACTACTTCGCCTGTAACCACGTCTGCGCCACTATCTCAGGGCTTAGTTCTCGCAGCAGGGCGTTGAGCTGATCGATCACGGCTTCCGGCTGCGTGGACTTTATGTTGAACTTCAGAACGCCTCCCGGAGAAAACTGTGCGCCCCTGGATTGTGCCACGAATCGCGCCAGCCGCTCCGGTTCAATCGACGCCTGCTCGGTGAACTTGATCGTTACTGAATCGCGCTTGCGGTCGATGGCCAGCACGCCCACGCGTTCACTCAGCAGCTTGAGCGCTGACGCCGCCAGCAGATAGCGAACCGGCGCAGGCGGCTCGCCATAACGATCCTGCAGTTCCTTCCGGACATCGTCGAGCGCGGCCTCGCTCTCCACTCCTGCGGCGCGTTTGTACATGCGCAAGCGTTGATTTTCTTCCGCGATGTACGCCGGTGGAATGCGCAAATCGATGCCCAGATTCAGCTGTGTGCTGACTTTGTCGGAAAGCTCTTCGCCTTTCAGCTCGCGTATCGCCCTGTCCAGCATGCCGGTGTACATCTCAAAGCCCACGGCATCGATATTGCCGCTCTGCTCGCCGCCCAGCAGATTGCCCGCGCCGCGCAGTTCAAGATCGAGCGCGGCAATCTTGAATCCTGCGCCTAGATCGGAAAATTCCTTCAGCGCCGCTAGCCTCCGCCGAGCTACCGGCGTAAGCTCCTGCTCCGCCGGCACCAGCAGATACGCATAAGCTCGGCGATTGGAGCGGCCAACGCGTCCGCGAAGCTGGTATAGCTCAGATAGGCCATGCCGGTCAGCCCGATTGATGATGATGGTGTTGCACAGCGGAATGTCCAGGCCATTTTCAATGATGGTGGTCGCCACCAGAATGTCCGCTTCATGCCGCACAAAGGCAAACATCACTTTTTCCAGTTCGCCCTCGGACATTTGTCCGTGGCCCACAATCACGCGCGCTTTCGGCAGCATCTCCTGTAGCTTGGCGGCAATCTCATAAATCGTCTCCACGCGATTGTGGACAAAATATGCCTGGCCGCTGCGCTCCAGCTCGTGCTCCAGAGCTGACTTGACCAGCTTTTCATCGTAGGCCGCGACAACTGTCTGAATGGCCATGCGGTCTTTGGGCGGCGTTTCAATCACGCTCATGTCGCGCAGCCCAACCATGGACATGTGCAGCGTGCGCGGAATTGGCGTTGCGGACATGGTAAGCACGTCCACTTCTTTCTTCAGCTGCTTGAGTCGTTCTTTATGTCGCACACCGAAGCGCTGTTCTTCATCCACAATCACCAGCCCCAAATCCTGGAACTTGATGTCCTTGGATAGAATGCGGTGCGTTCCGATCACGATATCGACCTTGCCCTGCTCGATCCGCTCCACCGTTTCTTTCTGCTGCTTGGCATTGCGGAAGCGGCTCATCATCTCGATAGTGATCGGAAATGCCGCGAAGCGCCGCTTAAAGTTTTCAAAGTGCTGGAAGACCAGCACCGTGGTCGGCGCCAGCACCGCCACTTGCTTGTTGTCCTGCACGGCTTTGAACGCCGCGCGCATGGAAACTTCCGTCTTGCCGTAGCCCACGTCACCACAGAGTAGCCGGTCCATGGGCAGGGTCGATTCCATGTCGCGCTTAATGTCTGCCGTGGCCGTCAGTTGATCGTCAGTCTCATTGAATTCAAACGCATCTTCAAATTCTTTCTGCCATTGTGTGTCAGTGGGGAAAGCGTGGCCCTGCGCGGCTTTGCGCGCGGCATAGAGCTTGAGCAGCTCGTCGGCCATATCTTTCATGGCGCTCTTCACGCGCGCTTTAGTTCTGGCCCAGGCCGTTCCGCCCAGCCGGCTCAGCGGCGGGTGCACGCCTTCACTTGAGCGATATTTCTGAATCAAATCCAGACGCGTGAGCGGCACATAAAGCTTTGCGGCCTCGGCGAACTCCAGCACCATGTATTCGCCGGTAATCTCGCCCTGCTCAATTTCCTTCAACCCCTGGTACATCGCGATGCCATGTTCGATGTGGACCACAAAGTCACCTATTGCAAGATCGCGGAAGTCCGACATGAACGCCGCGGTCTTTGATTTGCGGCGCAGAGGCTGTTGCGGCTCCATCTCAGAATCGTCAAATAGATCGCGTGCGCCGAAGATCACCAGCCGAGCATCAGAAAGAGCCACGCCTTCCGGCACTGTGGCGCGGACAATCGTCGTGGTCAAAAGATCGCCGGAAAAGTACGCCGTCTCGTCGAGATAAGTCTCGCTGCCCGGGACAGGCGTGCGCGTGCCCAGCCTGAACGGCACTTGATATTCGGTAAAGATATCGGCCAGCCGCTCCATTTCGCCAGTATTCGGCGCTGCAAACATCACCCGCTGGCCTTGCGCCGTGAGCTTCTTTACCTCTTCCACCATCGCCGGCACTGACCCGTGAAAGCGCGAGGTTGAGTGCGCGGGAAACTCGATCAAAGACTGGTCCGGAACCTGCGGATCGGCCAGGCCCAGCTCTTCTTCCGCGCGCGCGATGCGCAACACGTTTAAATGCTCCAGGCTGCCGCCGGGCTGCCGTGCCACCAGCGCGTTCCATTCATCAGGAGGAAGATAGATATCTTCCGGTGTGGCTAGCTTTCCAACGAGGCTCTGCTCATGCCGCTGGACAACTTTTTCCCACCAGTGTTCCTGCTCAGCCTCAATGGCAGTTGGCTCGTACATGAACACAGTGGCGTTAGGCAACAGATCGAACAGCGTTCCTTCGGCTCCGGCGTGCGCGTAAAACTCCCAGCCGGGAAAGACCGAAACACCGGTATCCGCCAGCGCATGGCGGACTGCGTCGCCTTCGCCTTCAAGCCGAGCGCCGGAAAGCCGCGCATGAATTTCCGTGAGCAGCTCTTCGCGAACAGGCGTTTCCGAAAGCGGCAGCAGCACAATTTCATCCAGCGCAGAGGCAGACCGCTGGGTGCCGGGATCGAATTTGCGTATCGACTCAACCTCGTCGCCGAAAAGCTCAATACGCAATGGCCGATCAGCCTCCGGAGGATAAGCATCCAGCAGCCCGCCGCGAACGGCGTATTGCCCCGGCATCTCCACCACGTCCACGGCTGAATAGCCGATGGTGTTCAGGTGCTGGACCAGTTCTTCCAGGTCCAGCATGTCGGTACGGCGGATGATGCGCGCCAGCCCGGAATAATGCTCCGCTAACCGCAATCGCATGGAAGCCGCATTAAGCGGCACAATCACAATTGAAGCAGCGTTGGTTGAAATCTTCCATAGCGCCGTCGCACGCTCTTCCTGGATATCCGGATGCGGAGACATGTTTTCAAACGGCAACACGTCATAAGCCGGGAGCTTCACCACCGACTCAGCGCTGCACGCCCCCGTCAACTCGCAAAATGACTGGATCACTGGGCACACGGCCTCAGCGGCGCGGTTGTCCACGACGATCAGGATCAGCGGCACGCCCGTAGCGCGCTGCAGATATGGGATTAAGAGGGCTTTTGCAGAAGAAGTGAGCCCGGACAGACGGATACGCCCCGCAGGAGGTTTTGACTCCCCCCTCCGCTGCTTCAGATATGAGGCCGCCTGCTGGAACCCAGGGCTTTTTTCCACGTCCGCCAGGACTTCGCGGACGAAGGGAAGAATCACATCATTATTTTAGCCGCAAACAGCTCTCACC
>JBARNL010000013.1:0-4933 GCA_049802955.1 Candidatus Angelobacter sp. | reverse complement strand
CCGGGATGCCAATGCCCCGCACATCGGATGGGGAAAGATTCACTAAGGCACGCAGGTCCCACCAGTCATTCTCTTCATCGTGAGCGCCCACATAGAAGGGAGCGAAACGAAACATATCAAGCGGCTTGGGCTGGGCCGCATTGCTCAGGTGTCCTAACCCCAGATGAACCGCCCCTGCCGAAACCCCCATCAGAATGGCTCCATCAAAGCGCTTCCGCGGCAACAGCTCTTTGAGCCCGTTCTGCTCAAACGTGCGCCATCCTCGCTCCACGTCGCCTCCGGAAAGCACGATCAAGTCAGCATTTTCCAGGAAAAAAATGTCTTCGCGTGATGGCTGGGACGGTACAGCGCGGCAATCAGAGATTCCCATTGCGTCCATTGCTGCCTGAAACAGGCTGTAGAACTCAGGCTGATCGCCATTGGATGCTCCAACGTATGCCGCCTTGGGATTACTTGTGTCCAGATCGGCGCGAACCCTTTCAGCCAGCGAGCCACTCTCGCTTTTCCAAAAAAACAGTTGGCTGTCCGCCAGCAGGTACAGCGGTTTAATGACCATGAAAATTCTCCGGACCTCTATCCTAATTTGCCGAAAATATCCTGGCGGAGCAATTGAGTCGAATGCCTTCTGCAACGCATCAATCTGCCCCTGTAAACAACCTGTTTGCAAACAAGCCTTGAACTAGGCCGCTAAAAACGCGATTATATCCAAGCCGCGATACAGCTGCGGCTCTCATATTGGCCAGCGACGCTAAACTCGTCCGCCGACTCTCTCTTACCGACTCCATTCTGTTGCTGGCGGGCGGCATCATTGGCTCGGGCATTTTTCTCACGGCCAAAGATGTGGCCATTAACACGCGGCACCCCTGGCTTTTTCTTACTGTCTGGGTGGTGGGCATGGGCATGGCGCTGCTGGCCTGCTTCGCGTTTGCCGAACTGGGCGGCATGTTCCCCGAGGCCGGCGGCCAGTACGTGTACATGCGCGAGGCCTACGGTGACACCGCCGGATTTCTCTACGGCTGGATGTATTTCACCGTAAGCGCCACCGGGACTGTCGCGGCGCTGGGCGTGGGATTCGCGACCTACCTGGGCCAGACCTTTCCGGCGCTGCATGCGGAGCAGGTGATTTTTTCACTGCGTTTCGTTGATATAACGCGCGGCCACCTGATTGCGCTGGCCGCAATTGCTCTGCAAACGCTGATCAACATTTTCGGCGTGAAGAAGGGCGCGATATTGCAGAACGTCGCCACCTGGACAAAGTTCGGCGCAATCGCTGTTTTCGTGTTGGGCGGGCTGTTTTTGGGACGCGGATCATGGGACCACTTTCGCCATTCGCTTGTTCCCGCCGGAAGTGAACACGTTTCAATCGTCACCGGCGTGGGCATAGCGTTGATCGCCGTCTTCTGGGCTTACGATGGCTGGGTTTACGTAACTTTTGTTGGCGGCGAAATACAAGACCCGCAGCGCAACGTGCCGCGCGCGCTCATCTGGGGTTTGATCCTTGTTGGAGTGGTCTACATTTCCATCAATGCGGTTTATGTTTACGCGCTGCCCATGCATGAGATCGCGGCGCAGGAAGCTGTGGCGCAGACGGCGGCGGTCTCAATGTTTTCCGGCAGAGTAGCGCCATGGCTTTCCATGATGGTGGCGCTTTCATGCTTCGGGGCGATGGCCCCGTGCCTGATGAGCGGCGCGCGCGTCTATTACGCCATGGCGGAAGATGGCATCTTCTTTCATGCGCTGGCTAAGGTGCATCCGCGCTGGCATACGCCGGTGATGAGCCTGGTATTGCAATCCATCTGGGCATCGGTGCTTGCGCTGAGCGGTAAATACGACGAGCTTTTTACTTATGTGATGTTCATGATGGTCCTGAGCTACGTGCTGACTGTGGTGGGACTTTTTATTTTGCGGCGGACAAGGCCGGAGCTGCCGCGCCCTTACCGCTGCACTGGCTATCCCTGGATGCCGGCGATTTACGTCGTATTGGGCACCTTATGGGCCATCAATGCAGCAGTAGAAAAGAAAAAAGAGACGCTGGTGGGGACAGCGATCGTGCTGCTGGGAGTACCATTTTATCTTTACTGGAAACGGCAAAGGAAAGCTGACGCGGCGCCGTGACAAGCTCATAACTCAAAGCGTGCTGCGAGGGCAGGAAGCAAGAAGACAGTCAGCCGTTTCTGGGATCTTTGAATGAAATCCAGCCTTCAAACATGTCCGGGCCGGAATAATCCAAGGCGAGCGTGGTGAGGGTACGATAATAGGTTTGCCAATCCAGCTGGTTGGCGTTGAATGCGGTTTGCGGCCGACTTTGCACTACATTCTTAATTTGGCTTTCCACGAAGCCGCGAAAATCTTCAGTCTGTGTCCGCAATGAATCGCGCAATTCGGTGAGCAATCTGCCTTCATAATCCTGGAAAGCCATGGCGGCGGGCAGATTGATCTTATTGAACTTCGCTTTGTAAACGCGCCACCGGCGGTTCAATGATTGCATTACCCATGTGCGGCCGGAGTTATAGATCAACTCGCCCCCGATCTCCGCACCTTTAAAACTGGAGATCTTACTGCGGATTAAAACCAAAACGGTAAGTCCGACGATGGCACCGCGAAGAATGGCGTTCGGCTGTTTCAGCCCCAGCACTGAGTCGATCAACGTGGAGCCTTTGCCATCCGTAAAACCGAAAGCTATGGCCGCAGTGAGCCCACAAACCAGGCTGAGCGCCAGCGCGGCCGGCACTTTAAAAATCATCAGTGGGACGCGCTTCAGTCGGTCTTGCACGGCCACATGGCAATCATAAAGGACTGTGACCACGGCCAGCATTAATGCCAGCCCAGCCCCGAGAGTGAATTGAAGATCGATGGCCTGCACGGTGAGCTTACGAAAGAGAACGTTTTAGACCGCTCCACGACAATTCCACAACAGTATCGGCCGACCGGGCAACTTCCTCAGACGTGAGATGAGACAAATCGTCACTTTTGGGGCCAGTAACAATCACAACACCCTTTTTCTTGAATGCTTCCAATTGACGGACTAGTTCTTCCGGACTTTCAGAAGATCTCAAGGTAAGTTCATTCAGCGGAATCGGCCCTGAGGATTGCAAAACGTCCATCCAATTTGCCATAAAATAACTGCCTTCTTGCTGCCCCGGACCCGCAGCACTGTGCCCGTTCCTATTATAGTTATGAGAAATCATCCCAGCAAGGCTTTAATCACCGGTCGCACGCAGAGAGTACCATGAATTTTCAAAACTTTGATCTGGAATATTTTCAGTCGCAATTTGAGCGCTCGGTAGAGATCAACCTGGCCGATAGCTCCGTAAAATGTGCCAACGTGAGCAACTTGCTGGCCGGCGAAGACACGCAGCCGCTGCTTGAGATGCCGCTCTACTATCCTGAGGTGAACGGCACAACGCTGCTGCGCGAGCGGATTGCCGCGCTCTATCCCAATGCGTCGGTGGCAAACGTGCTGGTCACAGTGGGCGCTGCACAGGCCAACTGGATGGTGTGCGACACGCTGCTGGAGCACGGAGATGAAGTTATTGTCGTCTCGCCCGGCTATCGGCAGGTTTGGGGTCTGGCAAAAAACGCGGGTTGCCGGGTGAAGGAAACGCATCTTCGCCAGGAAAATAACTGGCGGTTGGATCTCGACGAACTGGAGTCGCTGGCTGGGCCAAAAACCAAACTTATTTCGATTGTGAATCCAAATAACCCGACGGGCAGTATTCTCTCGCGCGAGGAGATGGCGCGGATCGTGAGCATCTGCCAAAAGACCGGAGCATGGCTGCACGCGGATGAAGTCTATCGCGGCACAGAGCTTGCCGCCGACGAGACACCAAGTTTCTGGGGAATGTATGAACGCGCCATCTGCGTAAACAGCATGTCCAAGGCGTATGGCTTGGCGGGATTGCGCATCGGCTGGGTGGTGGCGTCGCCGCAAATGGTTGAAGAATTGTGGCGAAGGCACGAGTACGCCGTGATTGCCGCTGCTGGTCCAAGCATGAAGCTCGCGGAAATTGCCTTGCTGCCGACCAAGCGACAAATACTGCTGGATCGACAGAAGAACCTTTCGCGCGAAGGGCACGCGGTGCTGGAAAGCTGGGTGCACGAGCAGGAGGGAAGATTTTCAGTCACCAAGGCGGTCGCGACTTCGATAGCGTTTGTCGGCTACAACTTTAGTATGCCATCTGCCGAACTGGCCGACCACATCCGCAAGAAAGCTTCTGTGCTTGTGGCACCGGGAGGATATCTGGGAACGGAAAACCATCTGCGGATCACCGTGGGCTATGAGCCGGAGAAGGTGCGCAAAGCTTTAGACAGAATAGGCGCTGTCGCGGAGGAATTGGCGCAAACCAATGTCGCGGCTGTGCGGAGCTAGCTCGGGGAAGAATCCTACCGCGGATTTTCGCGGATGATCGCGGATATTCAAAAAAAGAGTTCATGTCGACACACTCAGTCATCATCGCTCAAGACGGCAAAGTCCTTACGGTAACCATCAGCCGTCCTGAAGTGCGCAATGCCGTGGACTCAGCCGCCGCAGCCGCGCTGGCGGATGCGTTCAAAGAATTTGAAGCCGATGATGAGCTGTGCGCAGCCGTGTTGACTGGAGCCGGAGGAACTTTCTGTGCCGGAGCCGACCTGCGCGAAGTGGCCGATGGGCGCAGAACGACGATTGACGAAAATGGCGCAGGTCCGATGGGGCCGACATGGTTGCAGATGAGCAAACCGGTCATTGCGGCGGTGGAAGGCCATGCAGTCGCCGGAGGACTTGAACTGGCGTTGTGGTGCGATCTTCGCGTTGCCTCGCGAGATGCAGTATTCGGAGTGTACAACCGACGCTTCGGCGTTCCGCTGATCGACCTGGGAACCGTTCGCCTGCCGCGGATGATCGGACAAAGTCGCGCGCTGGACCTGATTCTTACCGGACGCGGCGTGTCTGGCG
>JBARNL010000012.1:0-2555 GCA_049802955.1 Candidatus Angelobacter sp. | reverse complement strand
GAATATAAACTGCTGCCCGATGGAACCGTTGACGTGCAGGATCCATCCAAATACCGCTTTCTGGACCGAAGCCACAAGAAATAAATTCTCCTGGCGCTTTGCCTGAATCTAAACCTATGTGGATTTCATGAAACTGCGGCACTCAATTCCAGCGGCACTGGTCCTATTTTTATGTGCATTGAATGCACGAACGCAAACGCCTGGCGTGCGCACCGTGGCCCATGCGGTTGATGAACATTACAATCACCTGAAGACCTTTAAAGCCGCTTTCACTGAGATTTATCAGGGTGACGGTATCTCCCGCACGGAAAGCGGCACCCTATGGCTCAAAAAGCCCTCGCGTATGCGCTGGGAGTATCATGTGCCCCGGGAGAAGCTATTTCTCATCGATTCCCAAACCGCATATTTTTACGTAACTGGAGACCGCCAGGCCAAGAAAACGCCGGCTAAGAACCTGGATGATCTCCGTTCGCCTTTGCGCTATCTTTTGGGCAAAACCAAACTGGAAAAAGAGCTGGAAGGCCTGTCCCTGGCCCCAGACCTTAGTCCCCTGCAAGCGGGTGACATCGTTATGCGTGGGGTACCCAAAATTATGAAGGACCGGGTCTCAGAAGTGGTGCTTGAGGTTTCTCCCTCACACCAGATCCACCGGATCGTGATTCATGGAGTTGACGGCACTATTACCGATTTCCGCTTCTCTCAAATTGAGGAAAATGTGCCTGTGCAAGACAGCCTGTTTCGCTTTACCCCACCCCCCGGCGTGGATACAATTGAGGATAGCGAGGTTACCCAGTAAATCACTACCTGGTTACCTTAGATAGCCGAAGAATTAGTAAAATTAATCGGCAAAATGCGCAATAATGGGGGTTCCCCCCATTCTAATAAATAGAGTTAACAATCCGTAGAATGTTAGACTTGTGTAAGGGAGTCGGAGCTTCCCCCGTATTCACATTTCATGGCTGAATTCCTGGTTAAAATGGCGGACGAGCGCGGTCACGTGCTCCAGCAGGTTGAAAGTGGCGTTTCCGAACAGGAGATCAGGGAGCGCTTCATTCAGCAGGGCTTCATGGTCTACTCGATCAAGAGTCGGCGTGGCCTGCTGCCCATTGGCAGAGCCGGACGCAAGAAGATCCTCAAAGCCGATCAGTTTGTCATTTTCAATCAACAATTTCTGACCCTGATTAAAGCGGGACTGCCCATCCTTAAGTCATTGAATATTCTCAGCAAAAGGCAGAAGAACGTCCGTTTTAAGGCCATCCTGGAAAATGTGCAGGAACGGGTCAAGAGCGGAGAGCTGCTGTCGCAGGCATTTGAAGCCCAGGGAGCGACCTCAAAAATCTATACCACCACCTTGCTTGCAGGCGAGCGCAGCGGCAATCTGGAAGAAGTTCTGGGCCGTTTTATTTCATTCCAGCGGATCACGGTTTCCTTTCGCAAAAAGCTGATCGCTTCCCTGTGGTATCCGGCGCTGCTCATTTGCGCCCTCACCGTAATGCTCACGTTCCTGATGACCTACGTGGTGCCCCAATTTGCCGACCTGTACAGCTCGCTCAATGCGAAGTTGCCGGCCATGACCATCTTTATGCTGGGTATTGGCCGCGGAATCCAGAATTATTATCCGGCCATTCTCGGAAGCTTGTTGGCCGTGGTGATCCTCATTACGCTCTGGGTAAGGTCGGAGAGCGGATCCAAAATCCTGGATTCGCTTCGCTACAAGCTGCCTCTTTTTGGCGAAATCTGGATGAAGTACCAGATCGCAATGTTTTCCAGGACGCTTTCTACCCTGCTTTCTGGCGGTCTGCCTCTTGTGCCATCGTTGGAAACAGCCAGCCAGTCCATCAATAGCTTCAAGATCTCCAGCAATGTGGGATACGCATCCAATCGCGTTCGCGAGGGCCGAGCGCTTTCCTTCAGCCTGGAAGAGACAAAGTTTTTTCCTGACCTCGCTCTGGAGATGATCGAGGTCGGCGAATCCACCGGCGCTTTGCCGGCCATGTTGAACTCCGTGGCGGAATTCTATGAGGAAGACGTCCAGAATTCGCTCACAACGGCCATGCAGTTGGTCGAGCCTGTCATTTTGATTTTTATGGGCATTACAGTTGCAATCGTGCTCCTCTCGCTGTATTTGCCGATCTTTTCTCTGGGAGCACAGCAGTAGGATGATATGGATCGAAAGAGTTTGACAACAACAATGGAAACCACAACACCGATCAACGGCCTGGTTGAAAGCAGCGAGCAAAAAGCCCGCGATATGGCTGCGCGCTATCGCTGCGAGTTCGTGGATTTGCGCGATTATCACCTTGACGCGGAGCTGTTCAAAACCGTTCCTGTAGACCTGATGTTCCGCTACAACTTTGTTCCCCTGGAACAGAATGAAAGCACCCTGTCCATCGCCATCGCCGATCCCAGCAAGCTGATGATGATCGACGAAATCGGGGGGCTTTTAAACCGCCGCATACGGACCAAAGTTGCCACACTGGCCCAAATCAGCGACATTCTTAAGAAAACAGAGCAATCGCAGCGCGTGCTGGAAGAAGCCAGTGAAGGTTTTGTGC
>JBARNL010000011.1:0-10425 GCA_049802955.1 Candidatus Angelobacter sp. | reverse complement strand
CATCTTTCCTCGCAAAGATTCGGCACAATCATTCCCATCAGCTTAGCCGCGAATGTCGTGGCTCGAAGCGATGGGAGACTCTGAGAGCCAGCCATGACTGACAGCATCATCTCGACCCACAACTTGCCTCACGACGATTACGCCGACGCGTGGCGGAGTATCAAGATGGCCGCCGCAACCAAGGAGCGACTGATCGCGCAAGGCGTATTCGCGATGGTGGTCCGCAAGAAGTTTTCATTCGAGGTCGTGCCCTCGCACGGAATCTTGTTGCTTACTGGCCCGCCCGGCAACGGCAAGACCACGCTTGCGAGGGGGCTCGCCAATGAAGTCGCCCGCGTGATCCGCGGAAAGGTTCGCTTTCTCCAGATCGACCCGCATGCGCTCGCGAGTTCATCGCTGGGGAAGAGCCAGCGCGAGGTGACGAAGCTATTCCAGCAGACCATCCCCGAGCACGCGAACGAGGGGCCCTGCATCGTCCTGCTCGACGAAGTCGAGACCATTGTGGCCGACCGGCAGCGACTCAGCCTCGAAGCGAACCCCATTGACGTGCATCGCGCTACAGATGCGGCGCTTGCCGGTCTTGACGCACTGACGCGCTCACACCGAAACACCTTGATCATCGCGACGACCAACTTCGAGAAAGCAGTCGACCGCGCGTTTCTCTCTCGCGCTGATTGGAGTGAGAGGATCGGTCCGCCGAACTTGGAGGCTCGCACCACGATCTTTGATGAAATGATCGACGTATTCGCAAAAGAGTGGCCGCCGCTCGCGGCACTCAAGAAACGCGTTCCCAAGTTCGTTGAACTTACCGATGGCCTCGACGGCCGACGCATCCGAAAGGCTTTCCTTGCGGCATTCGCGGCGAAGATCGAGATCGCCCGCGACCCAGCACTTCTTACCGCGGAGTACGTCATCACCACGCTCAGAGAAGTCGCTGCCGAGACAAAGGAGGCGGCGTGAAAATCCGACGTGACATCGCGTCGCTCCCCGCGCGTACGTCAAAAGAAACCTGGGGCGCAATCGTGAAGCTCATCACCGGCGCTGATTCCATTAACACGGCACAACTCGAAACTGCTACCAGTGTTATGTGCTCGGCGATTGCTGACGAACACTCCGCGTCAGCGCCGATCGTCGTGAAGGGCGGAGCATCGCGACTTGTGATCTACACCGTGCATGGCACCGACGCGATGGAGGCAGGGCTCGCCGTCGACAAGCTGAGCTGGAACCCGACCGCGAGCGACACGTGGGCGATAACGGTCCCGTGCTCCCAGGAAGACGTCGGGTGGATGTCGAAAGCGCTCAAGGAGCGCGCACCACGCATCACGGTATACGACGTCAACGAGAAACCGGATGCCGACGGTGAGCCGGCGCGCAAGGTCGCCGACGTCGAGATTGAGTGGACGGCGATGGAAAAAGCATGACTACTAGAACTCTCGCTTACGCTCGCACCCATACCGCCGCCTATGTGTCCGACAAGATCGCCGGTCTGATGAAGCGACTCGTCAACGCTTTTGGCTTCGATCCGCGCGGCGTTGCCGATGCCTGGACCGAATGGATCGACCTCGCGGCTCGTACATGGATGGAGAGTGGTCACCTAACCGCTTTCAAGATCCAATTTCACATGCCCGGCGAGACGCTCGTTCGCGGCGGTTTCGAGTTCCCCATCCGCTACGATGGCAACGGCGATGCCGATCTCTACGTCGACGAGGATCACTTTCGCGAGTCGATCATGAAGGCCGAGAAGCCGCCTTCAAGTGCGGTGTACCGAATCGTGCTAATGACAAATCCGGGCGCTCCTCCGGTCAGAGGAGTCGGTGACGCGCCGGCCTTCTCGATGGGCACTCTCACCACTCGGGAGGCGGGCAGCGTCATCGTCACCCCCGATCTAATTGCATCTGCGAGGTACTATAGGAAATGAAGACGACCCCTGAAGCCTTCGAAGCCTTCCGTCAGCGCCTCGAACTCAGCAGCACCGAGGCCGAGGATGCGCGGCGCCGACACAAGAGCGTTCGCGACGAGATCAAGTCCGCCTTCGATGTCGAGGGTGACTTCCTTACCGGCTCATACGCACGGCATACAAAAACGAAGCCGCTGAAGGACGTCGATATCTTCTTCCCGCTCGTCGGCGACTCGAAGAAGAAGTGGCGCGACAAGGCGCCCCGCGAAGTGCTCGACGCGTTCAAGGAGTGTCTTGGGAAAACCTACGGCGTTGACTCCGTCGAGTGCGGGCGTCGTTGCGTCACCGTCACATTCGACAAGAGGAATCCTACCGTCAGCGAGGACGCAAAGATTCTGTCGATCGACGCTGTCCCCGCCGTCGCCTTGAGCGACTGCTACGAGATCGCCGACGGCCACCTAGGCAGATGGATCAAGAGCAATCCAGATGTCCACGCCACGGAGTCGACAGCTAAGAACAAGTCCCTCGACTGCAAGTGGGTTCCCCTCGTCAAGATGTTGAAGGCGTGGAACCGTCAGGCAGGAAAGCCCATCGAGCCATCTTTCCTTGTCGAAGTGATGGCCCAGAGTCTTGTCGACGGTCCGTTCACGAGTTACCCGAGTGAAGTACGCCGCTTCTTCGCCGCCTCGCTCGACGGCATCAACCAAGAGTGGCCGGACCCGGCGGGCTATGGTCCGCCCGTCTCCGATCAGATGACGGCCGAAAAGCGAACGGCCGCTGGTGTAGCACTTCGGAAGGCTGAGGTGGACGCCACTCGTGCGGTGCGATTCGAAAAGGAAGGCCGACAAGGCGAAGCGCTCGCACTCTGGCGCCAGATCCTGGGGCAATACTTCCCGGCCACGTGAGGTCACTATGATCACTACAGCGGTGTCAGCCAGCGGCGCGCGCATTCAGGGAGACGATTACCAACACATCTATGCGTGGTGGCAGGCCCTGAGGCTGCTCACGCCGCGGACGGACGTAACGCTGATCGAGGTCGAAGCGTTCAGCGCCGGAAATGTCGACGATGTTGTCGTCCGGCGGGCGAGCGGTCCGGACGAATACACGCAGGTGAAGTATTCCGTTGACGCCAGGAGCCCTTTGTCGTCGGAATGGTTCACAACACGCGGGACTGGCGCTGACTCAAAGAGTCCCCTTGAGCGGTTCATGGCGAGCTGGCATCTTCTGAAGTCGAAGGGGACGTTGCCCGAACTACTACTCTTTACCAATCGCGTGATCGACTCAGCCGATCCAGTCCTGAAGTTTCGGAGTGGTACAACTGGTACCCTGGGCCAACGTCTCGCTACCGAAAGACCGCGGTCGGCCGCGAGGAAGGCGCTTGCGGAATGGGTGAAGCACGCAGGGATCACTGAGCCGGAACTTTTGGAGTTGCTCTGCCGACTGGGGCTCAAAACAGACCAAGGCCCATGGAGTGATCTTGTGAAGGTCGCTTCAGATCGTATGGGCTACGCTGGGCTACGCACGGCAGACACTGACGTCGAGATCGGCGTCGCCGTTATTCGGGCGATGGTGAAGAGCGGCAAGCGCACTTTGAACCGCGACGAACTCCGCGCTGAGATTGAAAGGCGGGGCCTAGGCGGTGACACCAGTTACTCCACCCTCGTGGTTGAGGCGATCGATCGAGCACCATGGTCCTACGCCGGTCAAGTTCACCTCGATTGGGTCGACCTCTTTGCCGGTGATGAACCGCGCGCGCGTCGACAGCTTCGAGATCCTGAGAACTGGAACCAGCGACTGCGCCCTGACCTCGTTGCCGCAGCGAAGGCGCTCAAGGCGACGGGGAACAACCGTGTCATGGTCCGTGGGTACATGCGACTAGCGTCCTGGTTCATGTGTGGCGTAGAACTTCCTGACATCCGTCAGCACCAGGTCGCATGCAACCAGAAGGATCAACTCTGGTCGAGTGAAGTTGCGCCAGCAGCGTTCAAGGTGGCTGACACGGTTGTAGATCTTGCACAGGGACCAGATCTCGCGGTAGGACTCAGCGTCACCAATGGAATCACCGCTGACGTTGTTTCGTATTGCAAGCAGGTGAGCCTGCCTGTCGCGCGATACGTCGATGTGTCGCCACTGGCAGGAGTCGGGGCTCTCTCGATTTCGGACGCGGCTGCGGCCGTCGGCTGGGCGCACGCCACGCGTGAGAGAATTCGATCTGCTGTTCGTGATTCGGGTGCGCGAAGGGTTCACCTCTTCATGTCTGTGCCAGCCGGCGCTGCACTTCTACTCGGTCACATCTGGAACCGAGTCGGAAGGACCGTCGTCTACGAGGACCTCAGCCCTGGCTATGTCTCCACATTCGAGTTCCCTGGATGACAGACAGCGGCTAGGCGTGCTGGGAAATGGCTATAAACGATCGTTTACGAGATCGAATCCAAGAATGGCGCCGGCGATTCACGTCGTTGATTATTGAGGATCGCCCAACGCGCCGACTCCTTGCGGAGCCACAATACCTGCACTCAATGATCGGCTGCACTACTTCCCCGCGACAGGAAGCTTCGAACGGCGACCTTGCCGCGATCTTGCAAATCAACGAGGAACAGTCCGCGCAGAGCGCGTATCTGCCGTCAGCAAGCCGCGAGGACTTTCGAAAAACGAGGAAGAGTACCACCTCAATCCACTGGTAGTGAAGCTTGGTTGCCTGGAGCCAGGAGATCCCAGCGGTGCCTGCTCCCACACAAGTGCTCACGTCTATTCGGTAAGAAGTTACATCTTCCTGTTCTTTCGTGTTGAAGGCCCCTGATTTTGCGGTGTTCCGCTCACATCTTTGCTTGGCTCAGTCCACATCCCTTTAGACACACAGCTGGCACAATGGTTCGCATGCGAGCGACGAATGTCGCGATAGGTGGAGTGGCTTCACCATCGTTGGCTCGAGCAAGGACAGAGTGAAAGAGGCTAGTTGACCAAGGTGTAAGAAAGGAGTTTTAAATGAATAATCCCGATTTTACAACATCCGGCGCCGAGGCCCGGACCCCGGCGCACGGCGGGCCGCACACGACCGCCTACCATGTGCACATCGACGGCCACGAGGTCGCCGTCCACGAGCAGCACCCGACCGGCGACGCGCTGCTGGCGCTCATCGACAGGAAGCCCTGCGCTTTCGAGCTGATCGCTGAGTTCAAGCACCGCGAGAACGACGTCATCGAACCGCACGAGACGGTCGACCTCGCGGATCACAATCTGAAGCGCTTCATCACTGCGCACAAGGAAATCGTCACCATCACGATCGAGGGCAGCCCGTACACCATCGAGCGCGGCAAGCGGACGGTCGCGGAGATTCTCGACAAGGTGGGGAAGACGCCGGACACCTACGCGCTGCTCGAGGAGAAGGACGGCCCGCCGCTGCCGCTCCCGGCGAACCAGCCGGTCGACATCCAGGGCTGCGAGGTCTTCCACTTCCAGGTGCAGTCGGGCGGCTCGTCGTAAGGGGGCTACCATGGACTATCCCCGCGCACAAACCGATGAACTCAAACCGTATTGCACGAAGCTGAGCATGTTCACGGAAGGCGGTGTGCCCTTCTTCAGTTTGGAGGGACTCCGTCTTCCGGCGGGCTGCCAGCCGCAGGTCTGCGACGCGCTGCTCTGCCCGGTCACTCGAGACAACTACCCGTCGCGACTGTACCTCTCGGTCAAGGTGAAGTCGCTCTACGACCGGAACTGGAACTGCGAGAACGCGCGGATCGGTGAGAAGAACTGGTTTGCCTTCTCCTGGAAGGTTGAGAACGCCAACCTCACCCTCGCGCAGATGCTGATGGCGCATCTCCTGGGGTTCACGAAGGAAAAATGACCGTCGCGATCAAGATGACCGGCAGGCTGTACGACGAGATCCGGCGCGACCTCGAGCGGCCGCACCCCTTCGCCCATGAGCGCGTGGGCTTCGTCTTCGGCCGCATCGGCACTCGCGACGCTGGCGGAAAGCTGGTGCTGCTCACCCGGTATCACGCGATCCCCGACGCGCAGTACATCGACGACCCGACAGTCAGCGCGCGCATCGGCCCCGAGGCGATGACCTGGGCGATGCAGGCGGTCTATCACGGCCGGGCCGCGCGCGAGGGCATCTTTCATATTCACATGCACGGCTATGCCGGCGAGACCTGCATGAGCAAGACCGACCGCCGCGAAATCCCGCCGATGATGCCGGGCTTTCAATCCGTGGGGCGCGACGCGGCGCACGGGATCATCATCCTCAGCCTCGATCACGGCTCGGGATGGGTCTGCCTGCCCGGCAATCCGACGCTAGTGCCGTGCGGCAACATCGCCGTGATCGGCACGGAAGTGAAGATATTCGAGAAAGGCAGGACGTCATGACCGCCGAACGGTTCGCCCGCCAATCGTTCCTCGGCGCCGATGCGGAGGCGCGGATTGCGCGCGTGACCGTCGGTGTGCCAGGCCTGGGCGGCGGCGGCTCGCACATCATCCAGCAGCTGGCCCACATCGGCTTTCAGCGCTACGTGCTATACGACGATGACGTCGTCGAGGAGTCGAATCTTAACCGTCTGGTGGGCGCTGAGGCGCGGGACGCGGTCGCCGAGACACCGAAGCTGCACATCGCCAAGATGAGGATCTTGAGCCTGCAGCCCCACGCCATCATCAGGGGCTATGCCTGCAAGTGGCAAGAGAAACCCGAGCCGTTGCGCGAATGCCAGATCGTAATGGGCGCCGTCGATGGCTACCGCGGGCGCCGCGAACTCGAAATCGCCTGCCGCCGGTACCTGATGCACTACATCGATATCGGCATGGACGTGCATGGCGATGAGCGCCCGGTGATCGGAGGCCAGATTATCCTCTCGTCGCCGTGCGGCCCCTGTATGACGTGCATGGGATTCCTCACCGCAGAGAAGCTGGCGGCGGAGGCCGCGCGGTACGGCAACGCCGGCGGACGACCGCAGGTCGTCTGGCCCAACGGCGCGCTTGCGTCCACGGCCGTCGGCTTGGCCGTCGATCTCGTCACCGGCTGGACACGGAAGAATCGCTCGTATGCGTACCTAGCGTACGACGGCAACGAAGGAACGCTCACGCCGAGCAAAACTCTGATCGGGATAGAAAAGTATGTCTGCAAGCACTTCGGGGACACGGACCTCGGCGACCCCGTGTCGCTCCCGCTGTAACCACTGCCTGCAGCGTGTGGCAGTGGCGTCCCAGAGTTCACCGTAACTTCGTCGAAGGCGTTTATCATTACCCAGTAGTGGTTGGGATATGGACTTAGCGATCGCGAACACAGAACCGTATTACAAATTTCATCGCTTCAGCGAGGAATTCAATCGTAACATCCGCATTACAGTAGCGGGTTTGGCCTACGTTCGCCGACAAAAGCGCAGCGCAGCCGGCCCAATCCCACTTCCAACAGATGGCGAGCCGTTCGGGAAGAATCGCTGGAACAACCCAGCCCGCGAAGTGCCACCAGCTAAAGGATTTGTCTCTCAGATGGGAATCGTCCGGATGGTGACACTGCTTGAGGACTTTTGCGTTGGTATTCAGGCAGAGCACAGCCGTTGGGCCATGCTCCGAGGCGGATCTGTCATTAAGCAGGCCGAATCCGAGGATGATACCGAAGGCGTTTCGCCGAAAGCACTGTACGCCCAACTCGGTTGGAGTCTGAGCGCAATACAAGACGTGGAGCCGCTCTACGAATATTTCTCCAGACTGCGGAATTGCATAGTGCATCGTTCGGGTAGAGCAAATGTGGATTTCAATAGGTATGCCTCTAGCGCACGCTTGAAGTCGTGTGTTAATGGCTGGTCAGGGCCTCGGAAGAAAAAGCTTCCGGCCCTGCCGACTGTCTCACTCGAGGATCACGTAGCGGTCTTACCTCGGCACGCTGTCCTCGCTGCCGAGGTTTGTCGGCGAATCGCGCTGGGAGCTAATAAACGACTCGTGGAGCATCTTGGTCGGGAGGGAATCGTCTATATGGCAGCTCACCACTCGTTATTGAGCAAACGGCCCATTGCCACGAACGCCAGGAACTCCGCCCAGGCGATGTTGAATACGATTCTTACGGGGCGATATCGGGTGAAGCTCGCTCAGCGTTATGAGGCCGTACATGTCCTCTCAGAGATCGGCAAGTGGAAAGCCTACCTTCAAAAGTTTGAACGTGTCTATGGTTAGACGACACATCTGAGATTGCTCCAATTGCGAACAATTCGTCTTGGTTTGATATCTCGCCTGTAAGAGTACGGATGCGTGCGGCCTAGCATCATCATGAAATCTTCAGATAGTTCATTCGCTAAAGTCTGCAATTTCGGTCGAGAAGAACACGCATCGCTCCGCCCGGCCGATGGGAGGCGTGCAACGAGAAGTCGGCATGGGATTATGGACTACGGGGCTCATGATGAGCCCGGTTCTAGGCCGATGTGATCGTTCACTGCATTGCGAAAGCGTTGTTTGCTTCCCATGTAGCGTTCGACTCCGAATCCTGGTCACAAAGCCCTTTACACAGTTTGGACAACTGGTTTAAAGTGAGTCATCTCTCTAGGAGGTGTCATGTCTCTGGCCGAAAATCCTGATGTGATTGAATCAGTGACTCTGTCGTTCTATGAACCGGGGTTGAAATTTGCGGATCCTTGGGGGATTGGGGGCGATGCTGCGCCTGGGGATCCATGTGGTGGACGCGCTGTGTGTCCGGGCGATCCATGCGGCGGACGCGCGGTATGTCCTGGAGATCCAAGAGGGGAGTTTGGAGCGAATTTCCAGACTACATCGGAATTTTTGATACGAGTCTTGGGTGAAATTCCGGCCTCGGATCTGAGCGTCGAGCAGTTGATTCACGCAAGGCTAAGTGCCCTCCGGGCCGCGTGAGCATATGTCTGCGTATGGCCTAACAGTAGGGATTATCCTGGGTGGATGGCTTGTAGCTTCTTTGATCGCGCAGAACCTGCACAGTTACGTATGGCGATTTGATCTGTTAAACCTCCTGCCCAATTGCCATTTCTTCGCGCCGAAACCTGTGTCTCATGATATGGCGCTTTTCATCCGATCACACGGTCTGCCAACGGGTCCATCCGATTGGCAGAGGATATTGCCGGACGCGAAGCGGGGTTGGTGTTTCATTTGGAATCCTCAACACCGTATCCGAAAAGCTTTGTTCGAGATCTTGCAGTTACTCCAAACAAGTACTGCAGATAAAGAGGCCTGCCATGTTTCATACCCATACCTCGTTTTCCTCAACTTGGCATCTTCTCGCCTCAAAGGTTCACCTCGAGTTCAGTTCCTTGTGACCGCATTCGAAGGGCACGAAAGTTCTGTTCAGAAGCTCGTTTTTCTTTCGCACATCCACCAATGCCAGTCCTAGGTTTTGGATCCTTCAGGATTTCCGAGTATGGTTGTATCGAGGCGATCGCCGTTATTTCTTCGATTTCCGTTTTCATTACTAGCCTTGAGGGCTTTGCCCTAGCGGCCCATTATAGTGATGGCGAACTTTTTTCGTGGAAACTTCACCGGCTCCGCAGTCGATACGCAGCCAACAAAACTCTTGAACGCCTACAAAGTAGGTTCTTTGATCTTCCCGGTGTTTTCCTGATCCTGGGGATTAGGGTCGCTTTCTGTATTCTGGCCGTTACACGCTCGCGGTCGAGACTGGACCTCTTGCTTGCCTGCGTCGGAATTACCGTCACCTCGATGTTGCTCTCGTATCGTGGGCTTGACGGTAAGAACGGCGCAGATCAGATGACCAAAATCACCTTTGTTTCACTCTCGCTCGCTTTATTCTCTTCTCAGCCAGCAACCTGGCGCATTGCGTTCGTTTTTCTTGCAGGTCAGTTGGCATTGGCCTATGCTACGGCCGGCGTGTTGAAGCTACAAGAGACGTCTTGGCGTAATGGAACCGCCCTCCTGGTAATCCTTCGTCAGATTACATATGGAAATGCCCCCCTCTGGAGATTTGCGAAGAGGCATCCTCTGTTAACTCGTGTTGCTTCATGTGGCACAATCGCCTTTGAATGTGGTTTCATCTTCGCTCTGCTACTGCCATTCAAATTGAGCTTGATTGTGTTCGGACTGGGATTGCTATTTCATCTAGCAAACGCTGCAGTGGTCGGATTGAACACCTTTTTGTGGGCCTTCATCGGTATTTATCCGGCGTTCATCTGGTGTACGGCATGGGTACAAAGTCACCTTTATGGCTTCCCAGGAGTGTTGCGCTGAGGACATCAGTATCGATAAGTCGGCTTGTGGAAAGTGATCTTTTAGTGTTGGATGCCGGGCGACTCGGGGTAATCCAGTTGAAACGTGAAACGGGCTTCGTGCCCAATTGGTACGCCTGAGGCCAAGAGTCTGATTGCGCGAAGCATGTCGTTCGATCCTTCCGTCATCTCACTAAAGGCAAGGAATTTGTGAGATGAAATCTGTTTGAATCGCCCGTCATCGCACAAGGCTCTCTTCAGCCCATTCTGCCTGGCATTCCGGCTCCTCAACATTGAACAAGACTCGTAAAAACGAAGAAACGACCCCCGCGCAGGGGGCCGTGTTAGGAGCTT
>JBARNL010000010.1:0-1913 GCA_049802955.1 Candidatus Angelobacter sp. | reverse complement strand
CTCTGCCAATTTCCCAGGACGCCAGACTGGTGGAATCCAAGGGAGAACCTTGCCGGACCATAGTAGAATTGGGCGCATCTACTTCCACCAATCGTTGAACAAATGGCCAAGCAGAAGTGACCGCTCGGAATACCGACCCGAACGCACAAGCTACTTCAATCTCGCAGGAAAGCAGCCTGGAGAGCCGGTTCCGCAAGCTCCTGGAGGCGGCGCCAGACGCCATTCTGAAAGTCAATCCGGAAGGGAAGATCATCCTCCTCAACGAAGCGGCTGAGCGGATATTTGGCTACAGCCGGCCAGGAAATCGTTTTTCAGGCGGTTCGCCTTTTCGACCTCGAGGTTGCGGGCCTGCAGTTGTTCATTCTTCAGTGTCAGTTCGGCCGTATACTGCTCGCGCAGCGCGCGGATGCGGTCATCGACCAGCTTCCTCTCCGTGATATCCCGCGCGAAGGCAATCACATGGAAATTAGCGCAGGAAACGGCGTGCCAAGCACCCCGCTGTTTGCGCGTGGCTCCGTGGAAGCCTGTGGACCTAGGCAGACAAAAATCGATGTCATTGGGGTGAATTCAGGGGAGGACAGCTTGCGTATGACGTGCTTGAATCGCTTGATGTCTCTGGACCGCAGTGGCAATGGGGTATGCGCGCTGGGACCAGACAACACAATTGAAACTCTATGGTAGGCCCGGCCCGATTCGAACGGGCGACCCTCTGCTTAGAAGGCAGATGCTCTATCCAACTGAGCTACGGGCCCGTGCGCTTATTTTATCAGCGCAAGAGAAATAACAAGCGCCAAAATTATGCGGCGGCGCCGCCGGGAAGCTAAGGCGTACACTTCAATACGCTTGGTTTGCTACCTACTCGCGCATTTCTCGGTGAAATCCTTACTCATCTTTCTACTCATCTTTAAGGTGTTTTGATATGCAAACTCCTCAACCGGCCCTACTTTCACTTGTCGAATGCTAGGCAAAGCAAGACTTTTTACGATATAGTTTTTGTCATTGACGCCTATCGTTTAGTCCAACTCATGACCCCGGGGATGGCTTGCATCCGCTTCGGCCGGTTTAGTTCGCGTGAGCGTCTTATTTCGGAGACTTGCATCTCAAGATGACATTGTTGCGCCATAAATTTTTCTTACTTTTCTTGTTCGTTTGCATTGCCTTTGGAGCTTCTTCCGCTCAAACGGACCGCCCTTTAGCTTCGCCGACGCCGGATGATCGTTTCCCCCGTCCTTCTCCCGGCGTGCGTACTACAAACACTCCGGGTTCACAGCAACAGCAGCAGCAACAACAAGTTGAGGATAAAGCGCAGGAATCGTCGCAAGAGCGGCTACAAAGAGAATCGGCGAGGGTGCCGGAATTTATTCCACTCCCGCCCGAGCCTGATATTGAATTTCAGGACTTTGTAAGCAGTTCTCTCGGCTACCACCTCAACATGTTCGGCCAGAGCCTGTTCCGCAATGTTCCGTCTACCTTTGCGCCGGTCGACAGCATTCCGGTGACTCCAGATTATTTGATAGGTCCCGGAGACGAATTGCTGCTGCGAGCCTGGGGGCAGGTTGATTTTAATTATCGCGCCGTGGTGGACCGGACAGGCGCAATCTATTTGCCCAAAGTGGGGCCTATCAGCGTAGCGGGCGTGCGCTATGACCAGCTCAACGCGTATCTCAAGGCAGCAATCAGCCGCGTGTTCAAGAACTTTGAGCTTGACGTAACTTTAGGGCGCTTGCGCTCTGTCCAGGTATTCGTTGTAGGCCAGGTGCGGCGTCCAGGCTCTTACACCGTCAGCTCGTTAAGCACGCTGGTCAACGCGCTGTTTGCTTCTGGAGGCCCATCGAAGCGGGGCTCAATGCGGCGCATTTTGCTGAAGCGAGAAGGCAAAGACGTTACCAGCTTCGACCTTTATGACCTGATCG
>JBARNL010000009.1:0-2390 GCA_049802955.1 Candidatus Angelobacter sp. | reverse complement strand
CAAGGCCTCATTCGGATCTACCTGCGTTGCTCTTCGTGCAGGCAGGTAGCTGGCCACAAAGGAAATCACCAGGAACGCCAGCGGGGCAAGAACAAACGTCGTCAGGTCGCGTGCGCTGATTTTGTATAACAAACCTGCAAGCGTGCTGGCCATCACCCAACTCAGGGCTAGGGACACAACCAGGCCGATAGCAATTCCAACAACGGCAAGCTTCAGCCCATAGCCGACCACCATGCGCAGAATGTCGGACTTTTCCGCTCCTAGAGCCAGCCGGATTCCCAATTCCTGGCGCCGCTGCGCCACTGAATACGCCAGCACGCCATAAATGCCGATGATCGCCAGCACCAGCGCCATGGCTGAAAGCACTCCCAGCAACAATAAGAACAACCGCGGGTCGGCGCGCGAGCTGTCCATGAGTTCGTCCACTGTTTGGATATTCGTGACCGGCTGGTCGGAATCAATAGCAGCCACTTGCGCCCGGACAGCGGAAATCATGGCATGCGGCTCACTGGCTGTACGCACCAGCAGGTTCATGTTTCCCCAGGGCAGTTGGGAAAAAGGAAAATAGAGCTGTACCTGCGGGTCCAGGGCGAGGCCGCGATTATTTACGTCGGCGGCCACGCCAACAACTTCAGAAGCGGGCTGGCGTCCCATGATGATGTGCTTGCCGATTGGATTCTGGTTTGGCCAATAGCGGCGCGCCAGCGCCTGATTCACAATCACTACGTTGGGAGAGCCGGCCTTATCAGCCTCAGAAAATTCTCTTCCGGCCAGCAAGGGAACGTGCATCGTTTTGAACCAAGCGGGACTGATGGCCTCAATGATGATGAAAGGGCGTTCGGCAAGTGGAACTTCCGGCTGCCCTTCCGGCAGCACGGGCGTGATGCGTTTGGGAACCAGCGGCAGCGCTGCAGAAATAGCGCTGGAGCGCACTCCGGGAAGCGCAGAGACGCGACGCAGGAGGTTGTCAAAGAACGCGACTTGCTTTTGCGCGTCAGCGTATTTCACCGTAGGCAGAGAAATGTTCATGGTAAGAACATTGTGCGGATCAAAACCAGGATCGACGTGCAGCAACCGGGAAAAACTTCGTATCAGCAGGCCTGCCGCGATTAGAAGAATCAACGATAGCGTTACCTGTCCCACCACCAGCAAACCCCGAAGCTGCATGCTGCTGTGCCCTCCGGTGGAACCGCGGCCTTCATCGCGCAGTGTTTGGTTTACATTTGTCTTTGAGAGATGCAGCGCGGGGAAGATGCCGAAGAGAATCCCGGTAAGGACTGAGATCGCCACCATAAACAGGAGCACCCGTGCATCCATGTCGATGGGAATTCCGCGCGGAAGAGCATTATCGGCCAGCGTCGTAAAATATCGGGTTGCCACCCAGCTCAAACCCAGTCCCAGCAAGCCGCCGAGCAACGCCAGCAGGATGCTTTCCGTTAGTAGCTGCCGGACCAGCACGCTGCGTTGTGCGCCCAGAGCGGCGCGTACCGCAATCTCTTTCCTTCGCGACAATGCTCGCGAGAGCAGCAGGCTGGCTACATTCGCGCAGGCAATCAGCAGCACCACGCCCACGGCGATCGACAATATCAAAAGCTTTCCGCGAATGTCGGCTACCACCGAGTCCTGTAAATCAGTCACAACCATTGAGAGGCCAGGCTTGGCATCGGGAGCGCCCGGATTATCTTTCTGAAATTGCTGGTCGAGTACAGTTAATTCCGCCGCAGCACGCTCCCGCGAAATGCCCGGACGCAGCCGCGCGATGATACTGAGATAGCCAACGCCCTGGCGCAGCCGTTGCGGGGTAAAAAGCGAATGCTCAAAATACCGTGGGCTCCAGATATCAGCCGGCGCAAGGAAAGGAAACTGAATTCCAGCGGGCAGAACTCCAATGATGTTGTATGGATTGCCATCCAGCGCAATAGTCTGATTGAGAATTCCAGGATCGCCGCCGAATCGCGTATGCCAAAGCGCATCACTGATTGCGATGACAGGCTTGCCGGAGGGCTGTCCTTCATCGGGCAGGAACAAACGGCCTAGTTGCGGCTTGACGCCCAGCACATCGAAGAAATTTGCCGACACTCTTGCCGATGGCACTTGCAGCGGCTCGCCGCGACCGGTGAGATTGAAATTGTCGTTTGCGGCAGCCGCCACGCCAGAGAATGACTTGCTGTGGTCATGGACGCTGTCAAAGCGGTTCAAGCTGCAACAGTGCGACTGGCCATCTTTACTTTGCACGTCCAATGAGATCAGTTGTTGTGGTGAATCATAAGGCAGCGCCTTCAGCAGCACCGAACTCGTGATTGTGAAAATGGCGGTATTGCCGCCAATGCCGAGCGCCAGCGTGAAAATAGCGGCAATCGCAAAGCCGGGATTCTTGCGCAGCATACGGG
>JBARNL010000008.1:0-7429 GCA_049802955.1 Candidatus Angelobacter sp. | reverse complement strand
TGGATGAAGGGCGATAAATGGCGCTCGCTTAATCGGCCGCTATTCAAATGGAACGTCATCTGCTAGCGGTCCATTTCTGTTTGGATTTACCTCTGGTCAGTGAATAAAACTTACCAGGCCTTCAATGTGACTTCATCGAGCCATACGTTGTAAGGGTGTTGCTTAGAGTCCCCGTCCAACTGGAATGCGACATTGATATCGGTGCCGTTGAAATTGGGCTGAAGGTTTTTATAGATATCAACCGGCATAGTTGTTCCGTCAACAGTCAGGCTTATGTAGTGGACCTGCCCGTTGACCCGTTCCAGAAGCCAGGTGATGTGGTGCCATGTATTCGCTGAAAATACCGGACACGGAAGATTTGTGGGTACCCAGACAAAGCCTTTCGGGTCCCAGATGTCCCACTTGTGCGTGTCTTTAAAGTTGCACTCGCTGCCCCAGACATAGCGCGTTCCATTGAAGGACTGATTCACGTCGAATTCCAGCGCCTCTGAAACCTCAGGGTGGTCAATGTAAAACGAGACGTCATAACTGAAGTGGGCCGCATCCAGCCCGCCGCTTACGGATTTCCACCACAGCGCATTGGAATAGCCTTTTGGGCCGGCGATGGTGAACCTTGAAGACGATCCATCCAAAGCAGGGCTTGGTTGATTGTCGGTTTTGGATGACGTGGCATTGCCCAGGCCAGAGGCGCAGGGCTGATGGTTGAGTTGCGCCGTGCACCACTGCCAGTCCGGCATTCTTTCTATATTTAGAAATACGGTGGCATTTGCCGGCGCTGCGGAAGACGCTCCAGGATCCGCAGAAGCTCCGGGAGCAGGACTGCTCGGAACCGGCGCCGACATTGCGGTTGATCTTCCTCCGCAGCCGCAAGCCAAAAAAATGACGATTGACGAAAAGAAAAATACGACAGTTTTTGAAACCAAAATCAATCTCCAGGAAAGGTGTAATGCAAGTATTCCTGAGCAACAACTCTGGCTCAATGAAAATAGACTTTTAGGACTGATGAGTTACTTCGTAGGACGGAAGGGTTAGTTCACCGGAACTAAGTAATAGCCAAAGGCGCGGTGCGCCAGGATTTCCTAGGCTATCGCATTTGGCTGGATTACGGGCGCAAGAGAATGCGCTTTATTACCGCCCTCGGCGCGAGCCATTTCCAGCGCGCTTTCCACGCGGTTGATGACTTCAGTGACCATGTCCACTGCGTCAAAACGCTCTTGCAGAACGGCTTCCGCAATCCCCGCGCTGATAGGCGGAGTCCGCTCGGTCTCAGGGATTTTTATGAGGGCCAGCACTTTCCGCATTTTGTCCACCACCAGGAATGCATTTTTCTCTGCCGTATCGGAAAGAACCAGCGCGATAGTAGTGAGGTCATAGCGTATGGCAACGTCATTCTGGCGGATGTGGGAAGCCAGCGTCTGCCCTATCTGCTGCATCATGCTTTCCACCGGAGCTTCGCCAATCTCCTTAACCATGGCGGAGGCCTTGCCGAAATGCAGAAGCATCAACGTCAAAGGGGTTTTCTGCTGTAGCGACCGCCGCACCTCTGAGAGCAGAACGTCCAGGTAAGAAGGCCGCTTCAGCAGGCCAGATTTTTCGTCGGTGACGGCCAGCGTCTTCATCAATGTGCGCAAGCGGACGTTGCTCACCGCCAGCACCATCTGTTCCGCAATGGTCTTTAACACTACAATGTCCGTCTGCTGCCACTGCCGCGGAGACGTTTGCTCCAGAATCAAAATCCCGGATTGTTCGCCTGAATCGAGCAGTGGCACTGCCAGCAATGACTCAATGTTCAAAGCGTGAATATGCTCTGCCGCCGGAGCCAGTTCGCGCGATGCCTTGGCATTTGCGATGTTCACTGTTCCGGCCGTTGCAAGTTGCTGCGTCAGGCCAATCAATTTCACAATCGCCATTACGTCAGACTGTTTTACGCCGGGCGCGCAGTATTCCAGCGCCGCGGAAGGCGGCTTGCCGACAGTGCAGAGCCCAGCAACGCACCGGCTGGCATTGAAATGGCGTCCAATATCGTTGACTGCCGTAAACAGCACGCTTTTCACGTTGGCCTGGCGATAAATGTTTCGCGTGATCTCCGTAACGCGGGCGAAATTATCCACCGCGTTCTCTGCGTAAGCAGCAGGAGCAGGCGGCGGAGCAGCGGGCGCTTTCTCCTTTGGCGCTGCTTCAGCGGCAGTGGCGCGTGCGGCTGCTTCGGCAACTGGATACACCGGCGTGAATCCCGCTGAGATATAAAGATGCCGCAGCTTCTCATTTTTCTTTTCTTCGTGCGGAAACAGTTTGCTGACGCGCTCCAGCCGCTCCAATGCCTTGGAACGCATTCCATATTGCAGATAAATCTCTGCCTGAAGAATAAAATCTTCCAGCACCGTAGGCTCGGATTCACCACGCGCCGGCGCTGCCGTTGTGGGCTCAGGCGCTGCCGCTGCCGCCGCCTCGGGCTTGTTCTCAGTGCGATGAAAGCGGTTGGCGATGCGGCTGTATTCGTGGTCGTCAATCCTGCCGCGCAACATCTCCAGGCGCTTGGCGTGGCCAGGTTCGTAAGGATCGAGTTCAGCCGCGCGGTCCAGCGTCTCACCGGCCTGACTGTATTTGCCCGTGGAATAGTAAAGTTGAAACAGCTTCAGCAGCGTCCGGCTGTACTCGTGTTCTCGATTGGCCGTATCAAAAAGTTTGACCAGATATTCGATAAATCCGAGGGTCGGCAGCCTGCGGTCGGACATTTCATACATGCTGGTAATGAATTCGCGACGCCGCCCTGCCGCCGTTTCATGGGCTTCAAGTTTCTTGGCCAACTCCATGGCCCCGCGCGTGTCATTGATATCCAGGTAGACGCCAACCAGGGAAGCCACTTCTTCCAGCTGTTGCGGGTCCTTCTCGAACGCTTCCCAGGTGTACGGCTCGGCTTCCGCAGGACGCTTGGCCGCCATCAACGCATGGGCGTAAAGCTCACGCAATTCCGGCAAGCCTTTTACCTTGGTAACAACGGGCTCCAGCACGGCCAGGCATTCCTTGACCGCGTTGCGCGAAAAAAGTCCGCGGCCATAGAGATAGATTGCCTGAAAGTTCAGCGGATCAAAACTGTAGGCGCGCTCATAGGACTGAAATCCTGCTCCCGGCGATTCCTGGTCCTGCAAAAGGCCGAGTTGGACAAAGTTAGACGCGGCCGTCTTGCCTTCACCCAGAGCAGACGCTTTTTCCGCGGTCAGTTGCAGATTTTCGATTGTCGGCGACAATTCCACAATGCGCTTGCAGGCAGCCAATGCCTGCTTGTCTTTGTGTTGCCGTTCGAAACCCTGGAGCGCGGTGGTGTATGCGTCCAGCGCTTCTTTGCGGTCGCGCTTTTCCGTGAGCTGCGCGTACTGGAACGTCTGCGTTGGCGATGGCGTAGTGATCTTGCACAACTTTTTATAAGTTACAGAACCCTTGGCGCTTTCTCCGGCCTCAAACTCCTGCTCCAGCAAAGCACTGAATAACTCTACCGCATGGGCACGGCGGTCCAGCAGCACGCAAAGGTCGGCAGCAGCCTGGCGCACCTGGATGTTTTGCGGCTCGTCCGCCAGAATGTTCAGGTACTCTTCCAGCGCAGCTTCAGGCTTGCTTCTTTGCAGGTACTTTTCCGCTTTTTCAAGTCGCTTGGAGATATCCGCCATGGGCCAATTCCTCAAAATGCCCTCGGATTGGAGGTCGCGCCGGGATGCACTGAGGCTGAGGAATCAATTCTATGCGGAATCGGCGGAGCACTCAAATGCTTGATGCCGATCCGCGATAAATGCCGCTAGAAGCAAACGAATCTGGCAATCTGCCTTAACAACCGTTATAACTTTCCTCAATCACCGATCAAAGAAATGAAAAGCCAAAAATGATTGACCAGGAGCAGGGCTTAAAACGGGAATTGACCGCCCGGCAAATGGCCATGGTGGCCGTCGGGGGATCCATCGGCACCGGATTGCTGCTTGGCTCAGGCGCAGCCATCCAGGTTGCCGGCCCAGCCGTAATCCTGACCTTTGTGTTGAGCGCTTTGATCTCCTGGACAGTGGCCATGGCTCTGGGCGAAATGTCTGCCGTCCATCCGGCAGCGGGATCGTTCGGCGTTTATGCCGAGCTTTACGTAAATCACTGGGCGGGATTCGTCGCCCGATATGGCTACTGGTTCTCGGTGGTTATAGCTATTGGATCGGAAGTTGTAGCCGCAGCCACGTATATGCGCCAGTGGTATCCCACGGTTCCAGCCATTGTCTGGATGGTGGCCTTCAGCCTGTTCCTGCTGGCGATCAATCTCTTTTCCGTTGGTCATTACGGGACATTCGAATATTGGTTCGCTCTGCTGAAAGTCGTGACGATTTTCGTGTTTATCGTGATGGGCGCGGCACTGCTTTTTAGCGGCAAGGTTCGCCCGCAATACGTGGCCAGCGGCGGCTTTGCTCCGCAGGGGTGGCCGGCCCCGCTCATGGCGATTTCCTTCGGGCTCTACAGCTTTCTGGGCATTGAGATGGTGGCAATTTCCTCGGGTGAAGCGCGGTCCCGCAAGGACGTGGCCAGGGCCACGCGCATTGCCTTTGCTATGCTGGCGTTTATCTATATCGGTGCCATGGCGGTGCTGGTAGGCGTGATGCCCTGGAAAAATGCCGGGATCTCGGAGAGTCCGTTCGTTACGGTATTTAAAGTAGCCGGGATTCCAGCCGCCAGCTTCATCATGAATCTGGTAGTGCTTTCAGCGGCTCTTTCCGGCGCAAACGCCAGCCTTTATGTGACCTCTCGCATGCTTTTTTCCATAGCGCGCTCAGGATACGCGCCGCAACGGATGGGCAAGTTGAATCGGCACGGCGTGCCCATGGGCGCACTGCTGGCCTCCATGCTGGGAATCGTTGGGGCCATCCTGCTGCAACTGCGCACCGCCAACGCTTACCTTTACATCATCAATGCCGCGTTGGTGGGCGGAATGATCGCGTGGCTCGTCTCGCTGATCGCTCATGTGCGGTTTCGAGGCACCGTTTCCGCCGAGCAACTGGCTGAAACAGGATTGAGCTCTCCCTTGGGCGCTATAGGATCGATTTTGGGATTTGTGGCTATTGTTGCGTCGATTGCCTGTACCTGGTGGGTGTCGCAATCCAGCGTGGCCGCACAGAGCGCGGGAATTTATTTGGTGGTGCTGAGTGTGGCATATTGGCTGGTTAGAAAAAGGAAAATTGGGAAAACAGCAGATGAAGGAGCATAGAAGCTTTGAATGTAGAGACGTAGCATGCTACGTCTCTACGACAGCTTCATTCTTGTTTTCAGAAGCTCTTCCCGCCACGAAATAATAGACCACTCCCAGCGCCATCAAAACCAACCCAAATCCCAACTGGCTTACGCTGCCCAGGCGACCAAGATCCAGTTGCTCTCCCCGATTCTTGATTAGCGCAACCAGCAGCAATGCCGTTGGACCAAGGCCGACAGCAATCGCGCCGAACATGCCTCCCGGCACTCGAAAGGGACGAAGCAGTTGCGGTTCGCGAATGCGCAGCACGATCAGCGCCAGAAATTCCAGCACCAGGCTTGCGCCATAGAGAAGAATGTCGAGCATGATGAGCTTGTCAAAGCTCAGCCCCAGCGACGCAGCCCATGCAATGCCCAAAACAATGATCGCAACCCATGGCGCTCCGTCTTTCAGCTTGCGCGTGAAGATTTTTGGCAGGTGTCCATCTTCCGCCATTGCCACGGGAAGCCGCGAGTAAGACATCACTAGTGAATTGAAAGTGCCGAATTCGCTGATCATGGCTGCAGCCACCAATGCCGCTCCCAGCCACGGCCCAACCACCATCGACGCAATGCTGGCCCAGCTTCCGGCGGACCAAACTTCTGGCTGCACATGCAGATGCCATACGGCAAGCACCGGAATTACGTAGGAAAGAAAGATCGCCGCTAGCGCCAGGACCATCACGCGCGGGTAGGTCTTCTGCGGATTCTCAACTTCATTCGCGACTGTGGACGCATTGTCCCATCCCATGTAATTCCACATGGCCACCAACATGCCGGTAAGAAGGCTGCCCTGCGCCGGCGGCGTCGGTCCAAGCGTGAGATGACGAAAAAAAGCGTAAGCGATAATGATCGCGAATGGAGTCAACATCACCGCGCCCAGCAGAACTGAGCCGGACCCCACGGCTTTTGCTCCCAAAAGATTCCAGAGCAGGCAGACCGCAATCATCGCGGCGGCAATGGCAATACCTCGATGCCCGGCGATGGAAGCAGGCCAGAGCCGTCCCAGGTAAAGCACGAACAGAGTGGGATAAATGGCCATATCAAAGATGCTGGCCACCAGAGAAAGCCATGCTTCCTGAAAGCCCCAGAACGGCCCCATGGCGCGGCGCACCCAGACGTAAAAACCGCCTTCGGCAGGCAGCGCGGCAGCGAGTTCGCCCACCATCAGCCCCGTAGGCAGGCTCCAGATCAAGGGAATAATAAAAAGAATTATGATAGCGAGCTTGTAGCCCGTGTCCTGGACCAATTCCTCCACCCCGTATGGGCCGCCGGAAACCATGAAATATGTGGCCGCCGCCAGCGATAAAACAGTCAGCTTGCGCCGTGGACCACTCTGAGCTTTTCGCATCTTGGTGAAATGCAATATAGCATCGTTTTCTGAAATCCCGATCCTGAGCTTAAGTCGCTTTGCGGAGGTGATCTGGGCCTTGAGCATTGAGAATGAAGGAATCTTTTGAGCGAAGGGAGGGAGCCCTATCCGCACGAAGCTGCGTGTCTTCATCGCTCTTCCGGAATGGCTTATATGATCCAACTTTGCTCGGCGCTGGGAATAGGGATCTCTCACCCGCTACGCGGGATTCGAGACTTCGGGAGAAAATCAGTTACACTTTTAGCGGTAACAAACGGAGACCTTCCATGGCAGACGATCTGCTCCGCTTTCGTTCTGAATTTCCCATTCTTGAGCGCACTACTTACATGATCAGCAACTCGTTGGGTGCAATGCCGCGCGGCGTGTATGACTCAGCGCGCGAATATTGCGATATCTGGGCCACACGCGGCGTGCGCGCCTGGGAAGAAAAATGGTGGATGATGGCGCAGGAAGTTGGCGACGCCATTGGCGTGCTCATGAATGCCGCGCCTGGCTCAGTGAGCCCGCACCTCAACGTGACCACTTGCCAGGCAGTGGTAGCCAGCTGCTTTGATTTCAGCGGCAAGCGCAACAAAGTCGTTTACAGCGACATGAATTTTCCTTCAGTAATGTATTTCTGGGAGGCGCAGCGCTCGCGCGGCGCGCGCATACAGATGGTCCGCACCGACGATGGCGTTCATGTTCCGACGGAACGGCTGATCGATGCGATCGATGAAGAGACGCTTCTTGTCCCCATTTCGCACGTCGTGTTTCGCAGCTCGTATATCAAGGACGTAAAAGCGATTATCGAAAAAGCCCACAGCGTAG
>JBARNL010000007.1:0-10641 GCA_049802955.1 Candidatus Angelobacter sp. | reverse complement strand
TGATCTGGGCGGGGAAATCCTGGGCTATATTGCATGGAAAGATGCCACTAAAGATAAGAACCTGAAGCCGGTGGACGGATTAACGCCGGAGCAGCGCTTCTTTATCGGCTTTGCGCAGTGGGATTGTTCGAATACGCGTCCGGAGGAGATGCGGCTGCGGGCGCTGACCGATCCGCATTCGCCTTCAAAATACCGCATCAATGGCGTGGTGGTGAACATGCCGGATTTTGCCAGCGCGTTTTCCTGCAAAGCAGGACAGCCAATGGTGAATCCGCCGGAGAAAGTGTGTAAGGTTTGGTGAGTGCTGAGATCGGGAAATCGGGAAATCGGGAAATCGGGTGATCGGCAAACCCAAACTAGCGCGGGGGACGCGGAGAAGATGTTTTGTGAAATCTCGAGCGGAGCGAGGGATCGCTATGCTGTCGATCATGGAAGCGCTGTACATTGACCTCGAACCACGAACGCCTCAACTTGTAGTTTATCGTGTAAAGTTTCTGTGGGAATAGTGATCCCTCCGCCTTCGGCGTTCGGGATTTCAGAAAACCTACATGCCACTCACTATTGTTCAAGCCGGAGACCCGGTGCTGCGCAGGCATGCGCGGGCATTGCGTCCGAATGAGATCCGGAGCCGCGAGATCCGTGAACTGATCCAGCAGATGAAAGAGACAATGTATGCCGCGCCGGGCGTGGGGCTGGCCGCGCCGCAGATTGGGCAGGGCATTCAACTGGCGGTGATTGAGGACCGTCCGGAATACATAAAGGACTGGACGCCCGAGCAACTGGCGGAGCGCGAGCGCCAGACGGTGCCATTCCACGTGATCATTAACCCAAAGATCACGCTGATTGGCGAAGAGCGCGTGGAATACTTTGAAGGTTGCCTGAGCCTGGACAACCTGATGGCGCTTACGCCGCGCACTCGCCGTGTGCGGGTGGAATGCGTTGATGAAAAAGGCGAGCCCAAACTGATTGACGCCGTCGGCTGGTACGCACGCATTTTGCAGCATGAAATCGACCACCTGGCGGGAACGATGTACGTTGACCATATGTATCCGCGCACGCTGATGACAGTGGAGAATTTTACGCAGCACTGGAAGGGCAAGACGCTGCCGGAGCTGCAAAACCGACTACTCGCACCCGAAAAACGGCGATAAATAACATTGCTTTAGATATCGCAAGGGCGATCATTTACACTTCCATTTCAAAAATCCGTCGAAGGAAACCAAATGAACCGGACCAGCTTTTATTTCACTATCGCCATTATTTTCTTTGCAGCTTGTTCAGCCTGGGCACAACGGCCGGCAGGCCCCTCGCCAGAGGACAGCGCGAATCCGGCCGAACAGGTATTCAAGAATATTCAGGTGCTCAAGGGCACGCCGGCGAACCAGGTAGTTCCGTCGATGCAGTTCATTGCAAATTCTCTGGGAGTGGAGTGCGATTTCTGCCATGTCCGCGGCGCTTTTGAGAAGGACGACAAGAAACCTAAGCAGACCGCGCGCCAGATGATCCAGATGCAGATGGCGATTAACCGCGACAACTTTAAAGGTGAGCGCGAAGTGACGTGCTACTCCTGCCATCGCGGGGCGCAAAATCCTGTGGGCGTGCCGATGATTGCAGAAGGAGAACCGAAGAGGCCTGAGCCGGAGAAGACGGACGCTGCCACTCCGGCATTGCCTACCGCCGACGAAATTCTGAATAAATATATTCAGGCCGTAGGCGGCGCAGCAGCGCTGGAGAAGATCCACAGCCGCGTGGAGAAAGGGACGATCAGCTTTGGTCCGCAGCAGCTGCAGGTTGAATTGCTGGCCAAAGCCCCGAACAAACGCATCTCCCTGGTGCACACGCCAAAAGGCGATAACATTACGGCATTTGACGGTCATGCGGGATGGATTGGCAATCCCGGACCCAGGCCGCCGCGCGAAATGAGCGCACCGGAAAATGAAGCCGCTGCCTTTGATGCCACGTTTTACCTGCCCACGGAACTCAAGAAGATGTTTGCGCAATTCCGCGTACGGCCAGCGGACAAGATCGGCGGGCACGAAGTGTATCAGTTGATCGGAGTGAATCCTGGCAAGCCTCCGATGCGGCTGTTTTTTGATAAAGAATCCGGTCTGCTGGTGCGCAGCATTCGCTATGCCGACACGCCGCTGGGACGAAATCCCACGCAGGTGGATTACGCTGACTATCGCGCGCAAGACGGAATCAAGGTGCCATTCCAGTGGACTGTTGCGCGACCGCTGGGCCGCTTCACTATCCAGATCAGTGAAGTGCAGCAGAACGTGCCGGTGGATGATAAGAAGTTTGAGAAACCGGCTGCTCCGCCTGCTCCAGCGGAGCAGAAGGGGCCGGCAAAGTAAAGCAGGCTTACCGCGGATTTCGCGGATGAACGCGATTGAACATATCGCCGCAGATTTGCGCTGATGAGCGCTGATAAAAGCCAAACTCAATTAATTATCAGCGCAGATCAGGGTAATCCGGGACGATTTCTGTTCCCGATTTCGGTTCCAACCTTTACAAGTGAAGCTCCTATTACCTCGGTAATCTTATCTTCCCTGGACTTCCACCATACACTTCTCGGGTCATGAGTATTGGACGCCGAATTTGGCTCTTGTTATTACTGACCGCCGGGCTTGCCGCTTCATGTGAAGCGCGGCAGCTGGCCGTTATTGTGGACAAGACCAACAACACGGGCGGCCTTTCGACGGTAGACCTAGCAAAGGTCTTTAAATTTGACAGCCACAAATGGCCCGATGGCCGTCCGGTGATTCTTGTTCTGCGCGATCCTTCCACGCCGGAGATGAAAACGGCAATCGAGAAGCTCTATCACATGCAGGTTGACGAATTTAAATCTCTGCTGGCGGCACATTCCAGCGGCGTAATTATTGTGCGGTCGGAAGATGAGCTTTTGAAATCGGTGGAAGCCATTCCCGGCGCGGTTGGCCTGGTGGATGTTTACTCCATTAACAGCCGTGTGAATGTTTTGAAAGTCGATGGCAAGCTTCCACTGGAGCAGGGATATTTTCTGAAAGGCAACTAAGCCACGACTGCCGCGCGCTCAGCATTGCTGGTGGCGGCAGAGTCGGGCGTTGGTCAAGGTTCAAGGAGCTATAGATGAGGCGGATCAAGGCTTTCACGCTGTCGCTGGTCATTGTTTTTATTTTTGGGGTCTTTGGGCTGCACGCCTTCGCGCATGAAAGCGCGAACGGTATGCATATTTCCACCAAGTCGCCGCAGGCGCACGTGTTCTTTGAAAAGGCGATGCACAAGATGGAGATGCTGCACACGCAGGATGGCCTGGATAATTTCCGCAGCGCCGTGCAGGCCGATCCGCAATTTGCCCTGGGCCACATTATGCTCACCTTCTTTTCACAGGACCCGACGGAGCAGGTAGCGGAGCGTGAAAAAGCTCTGGCCACGCGCGCTTCCGCCGGAGCGGAAGAAAAACTCATCATCGATTGGCTGGCCAACGCAAGCCAGGCCAACTGGGTCCCCGCGATCCAGGCCATGAACGAAGCGCTCAGCGGCTATCCCAATGACAAGCATCTGCACTGGCTGGCCGGATGGTGGCTGCAACTTGACCGCAGCCAGACGCAGCGCGCCATCGCCATGTTTGAGCAGACCATGAAGATCGATCCCCAGTTTGCCGACGCTTACAACGAAGCCGCCTATTGCTACGCGCGGCAGAACAACTTTGACAAAGCTTTTGCCGACATCAAGCGCTATACCGAACTCGTCCCCAATGAGCCCAACCCGCAGGATTCTTTCGCGGAAATCTCGCGCATGTCCGGACGATTTGAAGAGGCTCTGACGCACTACCACATGTCGCTCAAGATCGATCCCAGCTTCCATGAATCACAACTCGGCCTGGGCGATACATATGCCCTGATGGGCGACCAGCAAAAAGCCCGTGCCGAATACGCCAAGGCCATTGAAGTTGCGTCGCCGGTGCAGAAAGTCGTGTGGGCATTGCAAGTGGGCGCAACGTATGTTCGCGAAGGCGACCTGGCCGGGGCCGACAAAGCTTTCAACGCCGTAGCCGAGCAGGCCCACGCCAAAGATTTCGCCAACCTTGAAGCTGAAGCATATCGCAGCATGTCCTTGTACCAGCTTGAGGGATCTGCGTCGCTGGCGCTGTTGGCCAAGGCTGAAGCTGCTCTCCATGAGGCGCATAAAGTTCCGCAATCGCTGCTCAACCAGGAGCTGGCCACCGTGTTGCGCACCCGCGTGGAGCGCGCCCTGGCCGATAACAATGCCGAACTCGCCGCCGCCGCGCTCAAGCAACTGCAAAAGCTGGCCGACGCCAATGACGCTGATGGCATTATCGCCGGCGCATTCCACGGCGCCTCCGGAACCATGGCGCTTACCCAGGGCAAATTTGCCGAAGCCGTGAATAACCTGGAAGAAGACGATTCCAATGCTATCTCCATGCGCGCCCTGATCGCCGCTTACAACAAGAACGGACAGCAGGGCAACGCCACTCGATTGGCCGCCAAGCTGGCCGCGCTCAACGTTCCGCTGATCGAGCAGGCCGTGGTTGTGCCGGAATTCCGCAAACAGCGCGCCGCTATGGCCTCAAAATCGAATCCAGCGCTGGACCCGCGGGCAAAGTATCGGTGAGGGCTAGGTAATTGGCAATTGGCCATTAGCATTTAGCCATTGGCAATTAGCCATTAGCCAAAGCAATTAGCCATTAGCCAAAGCAAAGCATTCCCAAGACGTTAAGCAGACTTCCCGCCGCAAGGCGGGATTTTTGCGTGTGGGGTAGGCAGGGCACTAAAAATCGGTTTGTGAGTTTGTCGAATGTTACTCGGAAAAGTAAGCTTCTTGGTAACGTGTCGCTTTTTTCACTCAAAAACCAAAATTTATCTGTTTTCGATTTATTAAAATGTATGGCGAGGCAACCGAAAATAGAGTGGACCGACAGCACTTGGAACCGTTGCGGGGTTGCACCAAGGTGAGTCCTGGTTGCAAACATTGTTATGCTGACACTTTTGCCGAGCGTTTCCGTGGAGTGAAAGGCCACCCATACGAACTCGGATTCGACCTGCGGCTAGTTCCCGAAAAGCTCATGGAACCACTCACTTGAGGATCGCCACGGTTCGTGTTTGTTAATTCAATGAGTGATCTTTTTCACCCTGAGGTGCCGGACGAATATATAGTTGCGGTCTCCCGAGTGATGGTGGCTGCAAATTGGCACACTTTCCAGATTCTTACTAAGGGCAGAACGGCAACAATGGCTCCTCAATAACAAGTTACGGTTTGCGGCTTCCGCAGGCCATATATGGTGGGGGGGAGCGTTGAAGATCGTAAGAATGGCATCCCACGTATTTCTCAGATAAAGCAAGCCGAAGCCCAAGTCCGGTTTAAGTCAGCTAACACTCGGAGAACCGTCTTAGCAAGCGGCGGGGGAACAGCATTTGTTACCTGCTGCATTTGGTTTCCAGACGACCCAATGATACGAAACCAGTCTGCAAAACACTGAAGTCTCGCGGCTTCCCGTACAGTAATGCTTCGCGGCTCCAAAAAATGAGCAGGTGGTGCACGGTGGCCTGAGAATAGAGTCTTTGCCGGACGTGAAGGATGCAGCTTCCTATACGACATCGGTCCGGTCCCCGGCTGCAACGCAGCGATCTTGTCCATCACTCGCTGAGAGCGTCGCATCGTAAAATGATTATGCACACCTCCGTAATCTTCTTCGTCGTCATATTCCTGTGGGCGAACCGGCGGAACGGGCAAGCCGTTCCGGGCAACCTCAACACTTAATTCGGCCTGCCTCATCAATTCAAAACGATGCTGGTTGCGTGCAATGAGAAAGAAAGCTCGCTTCCGCTTCTGAGCGACACCAAACTGCGCAGCATCCAGAAGCACTCTATGCACAATGAGGGTTCAATTCCGTAATTGCGCGGCCACCGCGACAAGTATATGGTTGCGAGGATCGGCGGGATCACGAAACCCGGCGACTGAAAAGCCTTGGCTGGAGGCCCGGAAAGGACAATTGATCGAGCGGTGGTGCCAGCGGCGTTCTTAAGCAATTCCCCGCACCTGTGCAACGCCTTAGTTGAACGCACGCTACTCTGAATTAACTCTGCTTCAGGAAAGTTCTTGCTGAAGCTGCGCGCTGTCTGCACGTTCACATCGAGGATCCCTGTCGCAAAGACTCTGGCCTTATTTTTTGTCAATCGGCTTGCGGCATCATCGCCCCAAGTAATTCATTTACACTTCCGTTCATGGCCCGGCATGTTTAAACGACCCATTTTCTGGCTCAAAGATCGCTTTTGGGGTTCTCTCGGTCCCGGTCTCATTACCGGCGCCGCCGATGATGATCCATCCGGCATTGCGACTTATTCTGTAGCGGGAGCGCAGCTCGGAACAAGCCTGTTGTGGACGGCCCTGATTACGTGGCCGCTGATGGCTGCCGTACAAATGATGTGCGCCCGCATCGGAATGGTCACAGGCAGGGGGCTGAGCGCAGCGTTCAAAGCCAAATTTCCGCGGCCTCTTGTGTTCGTTGCCATTGTTGCATTGCTGATTGCCAATACCATCAACATCGGCGCTGACCTGGCGGGCATGGCCGACGCCGCCGAGATGCTTACTCATCTCAGTTCGCATCTCTGGGTCCTGGTTTTTGCCGTGGGGATTTCCTGGGCCACCGTCAGATTGCGTTATTACCAGATTGCCCGGATTCTGAAATGGCTTGCCCTGGTTCTCTTCGCCTATGTTATCGACGCTTTTGTAATCCATCCCGATTGGAGTGTAGCGTTGCGCAATACTTTTATTCCTTCCATGCCGCATGGTAAAGAAGGATGGCAGACCTTGGTTGCCATCTTGGGCACCACGATCAGCCCTTACCTCTTCTTCTGGCAGGCTTCCCAGGAAGTGGAAGAAGAGAAAGCGGCAGGCCGGAATACTCTGGCGCGTCGCAAGGGAGCAACAAGCGATGAGATCCGTATCCGGAAATTCGATGTCGGAATAGGGACTTTTTTCTCCAATCTCGTCATGTATTTCATTATCTTATCCACGGCGTTCACCCTGCACCGCAGCGGCAAGATAGATATTGAAACATCAAAGGATGCAGCCATGGCCCTTCTACCGCTGGCAGGCCCCATGGCCTATGCGCTTTACACGGTCGGAATCATTGGTGTGGGACTTCTGGCGATTCCAACTCTGACCGGCTCGGCTGCTTATGCATTCGCTGAAGCACTGGGCTGGCGTCAGGGTCTGGACAAACATCTGAATCAGGCAAGATCGTTTTATCTGGTCATCCTCGCGTCCACCGTTGCTGCTGTCATCATGGATTTCGCGAACATCAGCCCAGTTAAAGCTCTTTACTGGACAGCTGTCATCAACGGACTCTTGGCTCCATTCTTGCTGTTGGGAATTCTTATCATTGCTTGCGACAATAAGCTCATGTCCGGCCAGAGTAGCTCGATGCTTGGCCGCATTGTCGTCGCGTTCATTACTATCGCAATGTTTGTGGTAGCCATTGCCATGTTCCTGGTATGAGCTGCGTGTTGAAGACGGCCTGACTGAAAGAAAAGAAAGAGCGGGACGGCAACTTTGGCAATTCCCTCACTGCTGCTCGACGATCAACTCCTGGCAGGTAATGCAATACCGGCTCCACGGCACCGCCGTCAAGCGATTCACGCTGATGTCCTGGCCGCAGTGCAGGCATTCGCCAAACGTGCCGTTGTTGATCCGGCCGATTGCGGCTTCCACCAGTTGCAGCAGTCCGCGTTCCTGCGCCTTTTGCCGGAACGTCATTTCCTTTGACAATGACGCGGTCGCCCTGTCGCCTTCATCGCGGCCAAAATCCTGGGCCTCATTGTGCTCTTCCTGTGTGCGGCTCAGGCTGCGGCGTAGCTCCTCGTGCTTCTTGTTGAGGAGCTCTTCAAATTTTGCAATCTTGGCTTTTTCCATGCGCAATCACTCAACAATCAAAATTTCCCTGGCGCGGTGCTATGCCCAGTGCGGATTCCATCCTTAATATCTTAATTAATATCTTAATTGAGAATTGCCTTGTCCGCCGCTCCGGCCCATGAGGCCCCATGAAGCCAGGCACAATGCCCGCCCAACCGGCCTGCTGTTCCGAGAGCCGAACATCCAAGCTGCCTGAAATCTCGGCGTGATATCTGTGAGGCCCGAGGAATCTGCTCCTGCTGCTGTATGGCGTGAGCCGGAAGAAGTGAGCCATTTTCCTGGTGAATTCCCAGAAGATGAAAGCGCCACCTAGATTGAGTTCGCAGGTTCCCGGGAATGAACGCGAATGTACGCAAACCAGCAGAAAAGGAATTATTCGTGTTTGTTCGCGCAATTCGCGGCTAAACCTGGGTTTACTTTTGCGCAGGCGCTTCCTTGGTCCCGGCATTCAAATCCACGTCCCGAATACTCGCCGGATCGGCCGGCATAACAACCGTCCGCGTGATCTCTTTGCCATCGCTTTCAATCGCAACCGTATATGTTCCCGCCGCCAGATTGCGGAAGATATATGCGCCGGTCGCGCCGGTCTTTGTTTCCAGCGAAACTTCTTTCAGCCGAACGATCACTCCTGCCAGCGGTACCGTTTGCAGCGTTGCTTTGTCATAAACCAGCACTCGCCCTGCAATCGACCGCAGCGCTTTTATCTTAAATTCCGTGCTCGCGGGCCTGCCAGATTCCACCGCGACCGTCTGCGCCTGCAAATCCTGCAACGCGTATCCCGGAGGATAAGAATCCGGCAGCGTGGCCACCGAATAATTTCCCGGAACAAGCCCGGTAAAAGCGAACTTGCCGTTTAGGCCGGTCTGCGCGCGACGCGTGAATTTCTCGCCTTTCAATTCCACCGTGATTCCGTTAATGCCGCTGCCTGCGTCGTTGAGCAGAAAACCAAAGATCTGTCCCTTGGCAAAGTTGATTCCGAAATCCGCCGTGGCGTTCATGTCCACGGTGGCGGGTGAATCCGTGGTGTAAAAGAATGGCTCGTCGCTTTCCAGCTTCGCTTCCACCCGATGCACGCCGAATGGCACATGATGAAACGCGTAATACCCGCTGGAATCCGTGCGCGTGACGCGGTCTTCATCCAGCCGCACCTCCACGCCACCCATGGCGGGCATCTGCGCGTTGTAGCTCCCGGCGGAATCGTCATCGCGGAAAATATGCCCCTGGATCATGCCATGGCGTCCCGGCAGCAGCAGCGTAGGCACGGTGAAAAATCTGTGCTGGATGGAAATGCTGAACAGCGGATGTGTCGACGTCACGCCGTTATTCGTGGTCTGCACCATGGCGGCGGAGCCCACAATATCATTCGTCGACTTAAGCCGCTGCGAGTAGCTGAGCGTCGCAGTCTTTAATATGAAGTGTCCCTGCAACAGCTCCGTATCGCTGTCAAAATAACTCAAGTCAAACTTGCGGCGGTTCTGGCTGTGTTGCATCCAACTCACCGCCGCGTTCAGGTCATTGCGTGAAGGCGCAAGGTTTACCACGAACGCATTGGTGAATCCCAGCAGTTGCAGTATCTCGGTATTGTGCAGCAGGTCGGCGAGCTGCTCGGGACTGGAAGCAACAATTCCAGCGCGATCCAGCGCATCTTGCAGCCCCGGCACTTGCGAAAAGATAGCGGCCAGCGTGGGCACCTGCACGTCATGCCGATAAAATCCGCTGACCTGGAATTGTTTCGCAGAAGCGCGCGCATTCACCGCGTAATCGTTCCCGCCGCCTCCGCCTTCAATGTTGACGCTGCGCTGGTACTCAAAGCCCGTCCCAAAATGCCGCGTTGAGTAATCCACGCCCGCGGGCAGATTCACCGTGGTCACGGCAGGCCCAACGGGAATTTTCGATTGAAACGTCGCGTATCCGCCGCCGCCGTTCACTGAGAAATTCTTGTTCAGCTTGAAGTTCAGCAAGCCGCTGGTGGTAAACGTGTTCTGGCTGAGCGTGAGCAGATTGTAATTGGATTGATTCAGGTCCAGGCTGGCATAAAGACGTTCAGTCAGCTTGCGGCTGGCGTTCAGGTCGGCAAACGTTCCGTGCTGGTTGTTTACCGCCAGCGAAGCGAAGTTGCTCGACTGTGTATGGAAATTTCCCAGAAGGTGATTGCGCTTGTCGTCGAACGATCCTCGCATGGCAAAGCCAAGACCGTGGCTCACGCCCAGTTCTGCCAGAAAGTTTCCTTTGTCGCTAAGCTTGCGCCGGTAAACCACCGAACCTACCGCGCCATTGCTGGCAAAGGCGCGCTGGCTGTCAGGGTTTTGAAAATAGTAAGCATTGGCTTCCAGAGAATTTACGTTATCAATGCGAAAAATTCTCGACACGCCCGCTGTGTATTCGCGATCCGTCGCCAGGAACAGTCCTTGAAACGTTGCAATCGAAGTAAAGCCGCCGTGAAATTCCCACGGCCCCTGGCGCAGGTGGAAGCCGCGCACCAGAAAGCCATCGAGCGTAAGCGGAGAGTTCAACACGTTCTTGTCAACAAATGTTATGTCCGTGTCAGGCCGGCTGATCTGGTAAGCCAAAAATGGGAAGCCGATGGCCGATGTGGACCCCGACGCGGAAAACAGGTTGGCGTTGATCACCTGCATCCGCGTGAATGATTTTCCTTGTGTCCGCTTCATTTCAATTGAATTTGTGATCTGGTTGGGATCGGAGTTGTAGCGAAATTCATAAGTTCCG
>JBARNL010000006.1:0-4526 GCA_049802955.1 Candidatus Angelobacter sp. | reverse complement strand
GGATAGCCACTGGATCGCCACTTGAAAGGGGCGGGATTTTTTTGACCCGTGAGCACAGCTTTCGCTGTGCTCACGATTTCGCCTGCGCGGACTCTACTACTCACCTGAGTTGCAACGCCTAGCCATATGGCGGATGCGCCCGCTTCCACGATTCTTTCATACTGCAATTCCAAGACAGAGACACAAGGTACCAAAAGGAAACTGTATGGAAAATATCTGGAGCAAACTTTCAAGCGAACTGGCGAATGTCTCCGCGGCAGCGGGTAAATCCGTGGTTGCCGTACACGGCACACTTCATCCTTCCAGCGGCATCGTGATTGCCAAAGACACAGTTGTCGCCGCGAGCCATGCTGTCCGTCGCGACAACGACATCACCGTGACAATCTCACCGGGTGAAAAACTTTCAGCCCGCGTCAGCGGACGCGATCCCAGCACTGATCTGGTAGTCCTGCGTCTGCAACAGCCGATTGATGCTCCGGCCATACGCTGGGCATCGACTTCAAGCTTGCGAGTGGGCGAATTTGTCCTTGCGCTGGCGCGCACGCGTCGCGGTCACGTGGTGGCCAGTTCCGGAATCATTTCCGGCCTGATCAACGGCCCCATGCGCACGTGGCGTGGCGGTGAAATCGACCAATTCATCCGCCCCGACCTCACAATGTATTCCGGATTTTCCGGTGGGCCGCTGGTCAATAGTCAAGGCGAATTTCTGGGCATGAACACCGCTGGACTGCATCGCTCAGGCATTACCGTGCCTTCCGCAACAGTACAGCGTCTTTGGGCCGAACTCCTGGAGAAGGGCGGTATCCAGCGGCCTTATCTTGGACTTGCCATGCAAGCTGCGCCGCTGCCGGAATCTTTACAAACTCGCTTGAATCTAACCGCCAGTGAAGGATTGCTGGTTGTCCATGTGGAACCGGGAAGCCCCGCAGACAAGGCTGCAATATTCCTGGGAGATGTACTGATTACGCTGGCCGGCAAGCCGGCGGCTGACATTGATTCAGTACAAGGCATTTTGCGCTCCCACAAACCGGGCGATTCCGTTGAAGCACAACTGATTCGCGGCGGCGCAATTTCCATAATCACCCTGAGACTGGAAGCCAGGGCGGCATAACAAACGGCAATGCACGCCGAACGAAATCTGGGCAATCGGAAATGGATAAGAGAGACGACATCTCGTTGCGTGTGCTTGTGGTTGCAAGCACGTCCGCGCGCCGCACTCACCTTGCTGCTGTAGCATCACGCGCGATGAACGGAGTGAATGTCATTTCTGATTCCAAAATCTCATTGCCAAGATTTGCCGCTTCGAAGGCCGAAATTCTTGTGGCCGATTTGGATACTCCTGCAGCGGCAGCCGCAATGCTTGATTTGCTTCGAGATGCTCCCGCCGGCGCCGCTTCAGTGGCGCTGATTGACGATCCAGATCCAGCATGGGTGCGCTCCGCGCTGGGCGCATCGGCTAATGCGATCATCTCGCGTGACGCCAATTCTGAAGACATGCAGATGGCACTGCAGGCCGCCAGCGCGGGGTTTGTGCTTCTCCATCCCACTTCAGTTCACGGGCTGCTGCAAAACAATGAGATGGGAGAAATGGACAATATAAGCAGCGAAGACCTGGCCCATGAAGGCATAGCCCATGAAGACATGGCGGAAGATCTGACCGTTCGCGAATCCGAGGTCCTTCGCCTGGTTAGCAGGGGGATGGGCAACAAAGAGATTGCTGTGCGCCTGGCGATCTCCGAGCATACCGCCAAGTTCCACATCAGTTCCATTCTGGGCAAGCTGCGCGCAGGCAGCCGGACTGAAGCCGTGAGCCTGGGGATTCGAAAAGGCTTGATCCCGATCTGAAACGCAAAGTTTCTCATCTCTTTCCGTCCGATTAGAAATTTTTAACTTATGTCGGGGAGATTTAGAGTAATTGGTGCGCTGTACCTATGCTCAACCGGTACTCACTCCAGACCACCTGCATAGAGTCCAGATTCCTGCTTCTACTCTGGATCAGTTCACTCTGTAGTTCGTCCCAATGCCTTAGTCCCCATGAGAGATTTTTAGAATGAAATGCGTGGTATCCTCAAATAGCCGCTCGTCTCCAAACGCTCAGTTTAGAGCAGGAGTAAACGAGAAGAATGTATTCCCCGTCTACCACTCGCCTGCGCGTGATTTCGTGGGTCATCACCTTTCTGCTGCCTGTGGCCGCCTGGAGCATGGCGCGGTACAGTCTGCCATTCTTCCATCCCGGCGTGGGAGTGTTTTTCATCGCGGCCGCATGTATCTCCGCGGTTATCGGCGGTCTGCCTGCCGCTATAACGGGTGCTCTACTCAATACCGGCGCCCTCGTCGGCTTCTCTTATCTTTATGAGCCTGGAATTTCAACAACCAGCAATGAGCTCTGGGCAGCTCTGCTGATCGCCGTGGCATTGATCGTCGGCCTGGCTCGGCAAAAGTGGTCTACGGCGGAAATGGTTGCCGGCAGGCTTAGCTCCGATCTGGCCCGTCTGCGCGATGAGTTGGAATCTCAGCGCAGCGACCTCAAGCGTTTTCACGATCTCAGCGTGCGGCTTTCCAGCAATCTTGAATTGCAGCGGCTGCTGAATGACGTTCTCACTTCCATTGCCGCGCTGCAAAAAACCGACCTCGCCATGCTCCTGCTTTTACCGGAACGCTCCAGCAAGATGCTTCAAGTGGCCACCTTTGCCGGTTTCACTGCGGAGCAGATCAAGGCGTTCGGTGATCTTCCGGCTTCGTTCTTTTCTCCTGATCGGCGCGTATTAATTGAAGACATTGATAAAGCCGGAACATATTTTCCTTTCGTCGATGCGTCCGCGCAAGTTGGCTTCCGCTCGGTCTTCAGTACGCCGATCGTCAATACCCGTGGCGACGCTCTCGGCGTGGTGGTAACGTTCTTCCGCAAACCGCACGTTCCCAGTGACCGCCAATCGCGGCTGGTAGAGCTCTATGCGCGTCAAGCCGCCAATGCGCTGGATAACGCGCGCTTGTATCATGATTCGCTACAAACTCTGGCGGCGGAGCAGCAGCGGACCGCGGTGTTGCGCGCACTGGCGGAAGCTTCCGTTCAGATCAATTCAGTTTTCGCGCTCGACTCTTTGCTGCAGGTCATCACCGATCAGGCGCGGAACATTATCGGTGCGCGCCAGGCCCTTACAACCCTGCTTCCCCGAGGCGAATGGAACCGCAGCATTACCTGTGTCTCCGTAGCTGAAGGGCAGGCCGCTCTTGAGTTCGCAAAGGAAAGCTCTGAGATGTTTATGCTGGCCTGCAATCTCAATAAGCCTGTCCGGTTGAACGCTGGAGCGCGGGCCAACAGCTGGGGGCCGGTGCGTCGCGCCACAGACGCCACACGCCACGGCTGGCTGGCCGCTCCGCTGCTCACGCGTGACGGGCGCAACCTGGGCTTGATCCAGCTTTCGCAAAAGTTGAGTGGAGAGTTTTCTCCCGACGACGAGGCCATCCTGGTACAGCTCACGCACATGGCTTCCGTCGCCATTGACAACGTGCGTCTCTACCGTGAAGCGCAGGAGCAGATTGCCGAGACCAAGCGAGCGCAGGAAATGTTGGAGCGTGGCAAAGAAAGCATGCAACTGGCTCAGCAGTACGTTGGCATTGGAATCTGGGAATGGGACCTGCAGACCGGCGAGCTGGCATGGTCGGATGAAATCCGCCGCCTGCACGGAATCGAAGTAGAAAAATTCGATGGCCGCTATGAAAGCTGGATGGAAAGCATTGTTCCAGAAGACCGGCAGCAAGTGCATCAGTCAATCACCAATGCGCTGGCCAGCAACAGCGAGTATGAAGTCCAATACCGCGTCTATATGGCCGATAAAACTCTGCACTGGCTTGAAGCCCGTGGACGCATCATCGTGATCAGTGACCTACCCGTGCGTATGCTGGGCGTGGCCATGGATGTTACCTCGCGGAAGGCGGCCGAGCAGACGCTGCGGCAGTCGGAAAAGATTGCCGCCACCGGGCGTCTTGCCGCCAGCATCGCGCATGAAATCAACAACCCGCTCGCTTCTGTGATGAACGCCTTATACATTCTGCGCACCAATTCTAATATCCCGGACTCGGCGCTGGTCTACGTTAAGACCGCCGAAGAAGAACTGGCGCGCGTAGTGCATATCACGAAACAGACGCTTGGCTTCTATCGCGAGATATCTTCCCCCGTGATGAGTTCCGTGCCGCAGCTTTTTGAGGAGGTGCTGGCCGCCTATGACGGGCGAATCGAAAAAGGCCGGATTGCCGTGCATCGGGATTTCAGTGAGGTCGTTCCGCTGGCGGCGTTCCCCAGCGAGTTGCGGCAGGTTTTTTCCAACCTGGTATTGAATGCCATTGAAGCAATTTCTGCGCCAGGAAATATCTATATCCGCGTGCGGCATGGGCATGATGGGCAGGAGCGCGAGGGCATACGGGTTACCGTGGCGGACGATGGTTGTGGCATCCCGGCGGAAAACATGCCGCAAATATTTGAGCCGTTCTTTTCCACAAAAGATTCCAAAGGCACAGGTCTGGGA
>JBARNL010000005.1:0-4606 GCA_049802955.1 Candidatus Angelobacter sp. | reverse complement strand
GAATGGAATTGAAGTCCACATTCCGGCGGGCCAGGGCTGCTGCGGCGCGCTGCATGCCCATGCCGGATTGCGGGAAGAAGCGCGTGAACTGGCGCGGCACAACATCAATGTTTTTCTGGGCGCCGATTATGACGCCATTGTGACCAACGCGGCCGGCTGCGGCTCCAACATGAAGGAATATGACGACCTGCTGGAAAACGATCCCGCATACCTGGGCCGCGCGAAGGAATTTAAGGCCAAGATGAAAGATGTGACGGAATACCTGGCGGGAATCGGCTTGGTTGCGCCGAAAAGAAAAATTGGCCAGAAAGTTGCATATCAGGATCCGTGCCATCTGGCCAACGCGCAACGAATCCGCACACAACCGCGCGAATTGCTGGCAGCCATTGGATGTGAGCTGGTGGAGTTGCCGCACTCTGACCAGTGCTGTGGCAGCGCCGGAGTTTACAACGTCTCGCAGAATGAGCTGTCGATGAAAATCCTGGAGAAGAAGATGGAGGACGTAACCTCCGTCTCCTCTGACATGCTGGCCACGGCCAATGTGGGCTGCATGATCCAATTGCGCGCTGGCGTGCAGCAGCGCGGACTCAAGTTGCCGGTGAAGCACGTGATCGAGCTGCTGGATGAGGCGTATGGGAGCAATTGGAGCCGCTAGCCGCTAGATCCTAGCCGGACCGCGCCCGATGAAACTGCAATGCACATTCCAACGCACTGCGATTGGTGCGCAGCAGAAAAAGTATGCTGGAAACCGTGAGCTTTAAGGTGTTCCAAAGCTTTTACGTAGCTCTGAATTCTGTTCAGAAAAATCGTCACTTTGTGTGATTACCCTCACAGAAATGATGAGGCAAGAAGCGGAAACTGTTGTTCAATCCGGCGGGGTAACGTTATGCAGGTAACGTTACTAAGCTAATGGATACAAAGCAGGGTTCTAAGGTCTTTGAGCGATTCGCGGTTGCGCTCACTCCTAGAACAATGGTGAAGCTATGAACAGAGTCGTAAACAAATTCGTCCTCGCCCACGACCGGTATTTGGAACTCGACCGCATTCGCACCGAATGCACCAGCCCCGCGCAGCGCGAGTCAGTGCACATTGCGCTGATGACGGCGTACCTGGAAGTTCAGCACCACGCACGGCAGATCGCCGGCCTGCAATTTGCCGACGGCATGGACTTTGCCGAAGTGAACTAAAAGGCCGCTCCGGACGGCATGAACTTTGCCGAAGCTGGCCTGAAAAGGTCGCCCCGCCAGACACCCCTTGCCTCGCAATTTGCGTCTAACTATCCACGCCACTGCTGTACTATGTACACGTGCGGTTGGATTCTGAAATCCTGCCTCAGATAAATCTCCCTGGGAGGTGGCTCCACAATGCCACTGGCTCGCATTCTTACGCGCAATCCGGAACGGACAGCGGACCTTTCCAGCCAACTCAAGCAACAGGGTTATAGCGTTGAAGTGGCGCGTCCGGACCAAACCAATCTGACCCCGGCTGATCTGGAAATCGAGTTTGAGATCTGCGAACGCGCAGACGTGCTGGACCGGGCCGCTGACCTGGCAACTGAACTTGGAGCCGACGTGGCCGTAGCTCCCGGCGTTTTACAGATGACGCCCAAGCCGGCAGCAGAGCCGATTATGTATGGATCGACTGCCCCGCAGCTAGCCGTACCCCAGCAGGTCATTGCCCAGCCGATGATTGCTCAGCAAATGATAGCTGAACCTGTGGCTGAGAATGTGGCGCAATCGGAATCGCAGGCTGTGCGTGAGCGTGATCCCGAGCGCGATTTTGAAGCCGCTTTTGCTCCCGTGATTGAGATGCCATCGCCAATGCTAGCCAATAAAGAAGCAATTGATGCGCCTGTGATGGAACAGGAATCCATGCCTCCCGTGGCATTTCTGGAAGAGACGCGTGCTGCCGAACCGATATCGGCTGCCCCGATGGCCGAACACCAACCTGAAACATATCCGGTTGAAGCGCATCATGCTGAACAAGCTGTTGCGGAGCCTATCGTTTTTTCCGAGCCGGTACGGTCCGCCGATCCCATGCCTTACCTGGCGCAACTGACGCCGTTCAGCGGCCGGACAAATCGCACGGATACAGAGCGAGAAGAGAAAAAGCAGAACGTTGCTCCCGCAGCCCGTCGGCAAGATCATTCGCAAATCCCGGAGCGCGGGAAAAAGATCCTGCAGGATGGCGCGCGAGTGGCAGCCCAGACATGGGCGGGTGCAGTAGCGCTGGCGGCTTCCACCAAGGCTTCTGTTCGCGATCATTTTGAGGAATACAGGAAGCGGGCGCAGGTGCGTTCCGCTGAAGCACGGGCGCAGCATGCCGCTCGGCTTCTCGACCTGGAACAGCGCCGTGCAGAAGCCCATCAGCGTGCCGCGGAACTGGAACGCGCGCGGGAACAGGCAGCAGCGCGGCTGATGGAGCTTGTGCGCCAGCGCGAGCCCGGCTTGCCGCCGGAACGTGTGCGTGAATCCATGCCTTTTGAGCCAGCTTCACCAGCCCAGCCTTCGCCAAGCTATTATCAGCGTCCTCCGATGCAGGACCGCCGGCGAGAAGTGCCGCCGATTGTGGCCACAAGACGAGAGCCGGCTGTGAGATCGGCCCGCGCCGCCATCACGGCGACGCCCATGGAATTATGGCGCAGCATCCATCCGCCGCTACGCCCTATATTGACCGGAGCAGCCGCCGTGACCACACTGTTCATTGTGGGAATTGCGCTGGGATTGTTCCATTCGTCGCCTCCGCCAATGGCCAGCACCACAACTCATTTTGCCAAGGGCGTTACCGTGCAAACCGGTGGTGTGACTTTACCGGCAGCTCCTGGAAAAGCGCAGGCAGCACCAGCGGCCGCAGCGTCAACGCAAGCCAAGCCGCAGCCAGGCCAGCAAGCGCAGCCGACCCAAACGCAATCGGCTGGAACCGTGGCCAAGCCTTCACCGCGCGTGGGGCAAACGCATTTGGTAGCGGAGCAATCTGAAAAGCAGATTGGAGATGACGTGGTCATCCGCCACTTCTCGCGTCCCGTTCCCACACAAAAGCCGAAACAGACTGGGCAGCAGGCGGGATTGAAACATTTTTCCGATATGGAAAATTAGTGAATTTTGGGCTCGAGAAGAAAGCCGGCATTCATCCACGTAATCTGCGATGATAGGTTTTCGTTACGAAGCCACAGGACTATGCTGGCGGCTCGGCTCCGTTGTCACTCGATGGATTGATGCCGGGGCCCTTGGCCGCAATATTTTGCAGCTTGCTTTGGTGAATGAAGCGCTCGAAGCGGTCTTTAGCCACGGCAAACTGCGCCCGCGAGCCTTCCATCATTTTTACAGTGCGCGAACCGATTGCGCCCATGTCATCGAATTGCGCTAAGTCGGTTTCCAGCCTCTGGCTGAACGAGATCAGCGCCTTCTGATTTTCATTCACCACTTTGTTCTGCGTCTCCACCGGGCTTACCAGCCGGTCGGTGATTTCGCCTGGGCAATCGGTGCGCGGCTCGGTCAGTTCGGTCAACGCAGAGGCAAAGGTGTTGGCTTTGGCGGTGCGGTCCCCCAAAGGCCCCAGTCCCCATTTGTCAATGAGATACTTCAATAGGCTTGTATGATCAAAAACCGTGTGGATCACTTGCTGCTTGATCCGGGGCGAGACCAGGATGGCGGGGACGCGTAATCCCAACTGTTCGAAGTTGAAATCGGTGGTGTATTCATCTGGCGCGACCACAATAGTATTGTTCGCTTTGGCCGGTGGGACCACATGGTCGTAGAAGCCGCCGTGCTCGTCATACAAGATCACCAGCAGGGTTTTCTCCCACAGCGCCTCATTATTCCGTAAGGCGTTATACACCTGCGCGATCAGCAGTTCGCCCTTCATAATGTCGCTGGGCGGATGCTGGTCATTCTGACCACTTCCGGAATAGCACGGCTCGATAAAAGAATACTGAGGAAAATCCTTTTCATCTCCGTCCGCGTCATCAAAGAAATTGACCATTTCGTGGTAATGGGTCAGGTTGGTTGGCCTGAGCTGATGCACCATAACCATCGTCTGTGCCTCGCCCTGGTGATAAATCTTCCATGAGATACCCTTCTCGTTCAAACGATCGTAGATCGTATCCTGGTCGTAGAGATGGAAGTTGGGGTCGAAAATGCCGCTCGGCATTTTCAAATGCCCTTTGCAGGTCCCGCTGTGCACAAAAAAACGGTTCTGCCACGTAGGGCCGGGCATTGATGAGAACCAAGCGTCACACACGGCAAAGTTCCTCGCCAGCTTGTGCAGCACGGTCAATTTACCAGCCTCATAGTAGGCCATGATCTGTTGTTTTTCTGTGTCACCGCAGTTGGGATGTGCCATTACGAAGTCCTTGATGAATCCGGTGTTGCTGTCCGTCAGTTGGCGCTGTACGTCGTCAAATTCATGCGCCGGATCCAGATCAATCGACGTAAGGGACGTGGATGCCTGGGTGATGGGCCTGCTAGTGTCAGGATAGTCGGGATTGCTTCTGAGTTTCTTTGGATCAATGCCATTGACTCCGAGTTCCGCGGCCAGAGAGCCCAACATCTGATCGAATGAATGGTTTTCCATCATCAGAACTACAACATGTTCAATAGCATCAGGC
>JBARNL010000004.1:0-3368 GCA_049802955.1 Candidatus Angelobacter sp. | reverse complement strand
GTGCGCCTCTCAAATTCCTGATCAGATTCCCCATGGCCGGCCCCCGCAGCCGCGGCGGCCTTATTGGGAGTGTGGGCCGGTTTGCTCGTTGAAGCCTTAGCGGACTCTGGAGCAGGCATTGGCTTCGGCTTGCCCTCGCCTGTATGTATGCCGTACTCCTTCTCTAGTTCCAGGTCCGCGAGACGCCGGATTGCTTCGGGCGTCATCGGGGTCTCCGGTGAGTCCTCGAGAAATTTGCGGTACTGCTGCATGGCCTGATCGACGCTTTCCTTCGTATCTGCGTCCTTCACGTCCGGGGCCACCTTTTGCAGGTCTGCCAACGTCCCCTGCGTATTGGCCGGTTTGTGATGCGCGGCGCAGCCGCCGAGGAAAGCCGACACAACCACGATCGGAATGGCGCGGCGAAGCATCAGCGTCCTCCTGCGCCAGACTGGGCGCGCGAAGCTCGATCGTAGCTATCGGCGACGCCGAAGCGAGCCTGGATCTGCTGGGCCACCAGGCGCTCTCGGCGAGCCTCAAGCTGGTTAATGGCGACGTTTTCTATCATCTCTCCCTGCCGGGCCATCAGGATATCGACATTCTTTAGCGCGCCGCCAACGCGCTGACGGAGCCGCGCAATCTGGGCGTCGTACCCAACATAACTGTGCGTCGCTGCCTGCCTCGTCCTGACGAACGCCTCGCGCTGCTGATTGAGAGCGTCGACCTGGGTATTCAATTCATTGAGGTGTTTAAATGCCTCGGTGAGCCGCTGGGGGTACTCGGTTTCCACGCGCCACGTAAGGACACCGCGCAGACGGGCCAGGCGTTGCCGAAGCGCGAGTGATTCCGGACTGTCAGAGTTACCGAGGTGCTTTTCAATGAGTGCGATGCGCTCGCTGGCGATCCGCTCATCCGTGGTTGCCAGAAAGTCCGGTCGAGGCGCGGTAAGCATGGCGTGCAAGCGATCGTCGAATTGTTTGCGCTGCTGGAGTCGCACGCGCATCCGTGAATCCAGCTCCCGAAACTTAGCGTCGATCTCAGGCAGCAGCGGCTCGTAATTCTTTTTACGCAGTCGGATGATATCGTCGAAAGATTCAAGACTGGTTTGATAGCCCGTGAGCTTCGAGCGCAGGTCCTCGAGATCGAGGTAGTTGTGCAACGCGGTCTGGAAGTCATGAGACGCCATGAGCGCCATCAGATAGAACATTTCCGGCGCACCGGGAAGACCGCGCAAGCGGATGACCCAGGTTTGGTCCTCCCGGCTCTCCTCGCGAATCAGGGCCTTGAGAAAACGCCCTTCCTTGATGCTATTGATGGAAGCGTCTATCTTTTCCAGTTGGCCGCTGTACAACTCGAGCGCGCGACCATAGGTGAGCGCGGCGCGGCCGTACAGCTTCAGGTCGGCATAAGTGTGCGGCACGGCAAGCAGAGCTTCCTGGACCGCAACATCCGTCGGCTCACGATCAGCCAAAATATTCCAGGGAACAAGCGCACGATCAAATTGTTTGGACGACGTGTCAGCCCAGCCGGCCCGCAGCAGAGCTTCGTTTGAGAACGGTCCATCGAGCCGGACGCGATCAAGTGCCTGTTTTGCCCGATCAAAGTTACCCGATTCGAACAGGAGCGAGCCGAGCACCAAATTGGACTTGTCGCGGATTGCGAGGCCGGCCGGATCATTCGCCTGGATTCGTCCTGCCTTGTCCAGTTGCTCCACCGCTTCCTGTTTTTTACCGGCCTGCAATTGAGCGATACCGAGGTTGTAAGCGACAAACCCGGCGAGGCTCGGATCGTTCTCGAGATGACTGAGGACTTCTATCGCCTCGTTCGGCTTGTCTGTCGCCATGTAGATGTTCGCCCGCAGAAACTCGACATCGTTCTTTATCTTTGCGGGAACGGTGCCCTGGATCCTTCCCAGAGCCTGCAGTGCATCGTCAAGCTGGTCCTTCTGGAAGTGAATGCGGGCGAGCCTGAAAGCGGCTTCGTTTCTTATGGATTCATCGACGGCGCCTTCAAGCACCCTCTTAATGGCACGCCCAGCTTTGTAGTGCATGCGGTAGTCGAGCTCGAAATCGCCGACCGAGAATTCGGCCTCGTTGATGTTGTAGTGAAGCGTATCGAGTCCGGGCTCGTCCAGACGGTGGTACTGTGCAAGTTCAGTGTCGAGCCGCTGGATTGCTTCGAAATACTGCGCCTGGTAGGCGTGATAGAACGCTTCGTCGAAAAAGAGATCGTCCTTCTGGCTCCCAGCGTGCTTCTGGTTCGCAGGCTTCTCCTTACCTGCCGGCTTCTCCTTCTGAGCTGAGGCTGGAGCAGCAGCCATTGCCAAGGCCAGGCCGAGTCCGATTATGCGGGGAGTCACTCGCATCAATTACAACTCCCCAAGCGTGATCGGGGTGCTGCCGGCGTCCGGTCCGGCCACGGTCAGTTCCACCAGCTTTGGCTTAACTTCCTTATGGAACGTGAAGTGCTCCGTGCGGTTGAAGTCCGATCCGCTCTTAAGCTTGCCGTCGACAAGCACATTGAGCTTGTGGTCTCCCGTGGCCACATTGCCCACGTAGATCCGTTGCACGCCACCCTTGCGCAGTGCCTCGAGTTCCTTGGCGCTATAGATGTAGTGCGCAACCAGCTGGCCGTCGATCTGGAGCCGCACGGCATCGAGGCGCAGTTCGTCGCCTTTGGCCAAAGCGACAAAGATCGCGACCTGCGTCCCTGACGGGTACAGCAGTTTTTCTTCCAGCTGGTTCAGCTCCGCCGCAATGCTGAGGACGTCTGATTTGGTCTGCTGGACCTGTTCGTCGAGGTCCCTCATCTGCCGCTGGTCAGGAGTGGCAGCGGCGCTTTTCTGTTCCGTCTTCTTGTTGTCAGTCCGTTCGGCGCTCTTGTTCCCTTGCAGCGGCGCGGCATGTAATCCTGAGAGAGCCACAAACGATAACGCCACAACCAGAGCACTCACAACCGATAAATGCGTTCTATTTTTCATCTCTGTACTCCATGCAGACCTCAGACAGTCGTTTCCGACGCACTGAGTATTGGGCAGACTGCCTGCGGCAACAACGGTACACGGGTGCTAAGGTCCTCTCTATCCGGGTGTCGATACCTCCGTCCTAGGGAGTACACGGGTACTAAAGCCCTCTCTCGCCGGGTGCCAATACCTCCGTGTGAAGCGCACTTATTTACCAGGACGAGCGCCATGCTAGAAGGTGGTGCGCAGCGGCGAGCCAATTTGTATAACAATCCGAGCTGTGACATCCAGCTGACACCAGCAGACGTTCAAAGGCTCCTTGCTCTCAAGAAGCTACAGAACGCTGCTGACTCAGATTGGATTTTTCCCAGCGAGAATCCGGAGGCGCCGCTTCTGCATGAAGATGTGCTCTCCCGGAAGATCCAGC
>JBARNL010000003.1:0-1544 GCA_049802955.1 Candidatus Angelobacter sp. | reverse complement strand
ATTTTTTTAGTTTGACCCGGTGGATCAGCCTCTTCCATCTGGTGCATTGATGATGACGCCTACCAGAAAAAAAATCGTTGCTGTTGTGCTGGTAGTTTTGGCGGTGTGCATTTTTTTGCCTCCCAACATCAATGGCACACGCTTCAGCAATCGGCTAGCTTCAACTTTGAGCGCGGCACTGGGCAGGGAAGTCAAGATTGGCTCGGTCAAATACCGTCTCTTTCCACGTCCTGGATTTGATCTTTACGATTTTAAAGTTATGGACGATCCTGCTTTCGGCGCGGAACCTCTTCTGCTATGCGCCAAGGTAACGGCCGACCTTCGATTGATTTCTTTGTGGCAAGGCCGGTTGGAAATCGCCAATCTTAAACTGACCGATGATGTTGCTCCTCCCAGCCTGAACCTGGTTTACGCGCGCGACCATTGGAATTTGGAATCGTTGCTATTGCGAGTGGAGCAGGTGCCAACCGCTCCCACGTCCAAACGCAGGGCAGAGCAGCGCTCACGATTTCCTTATATCGAAGCCACCGGCGGGCGGATCAACGTGAAACTTGGCCCGGAGAAGAAACCTTACGCCTTGACCAATACTGATTTCGTATTCTGGCTGGCTGCGGAAGATACGTGGCACATACGCCTGGAAGGTCATCCGGTCCGCACGGATATGAATTTGAACGATACCGGCACGGTCCGCATGGATGGCGACGTAAAGCGCTCAGCCAACCTACGAGACATGCCGATCAAATTACAGGTGTCGTGGGAAAAATCGCAGTTGGGACAATTCTCCCGGCTGGTGCTGGGGCAAGATAAAGGTTGGCATGGCGCGTTGGATGCTAGCGCTGAAGTTGCCGGTACCCTGGCCGATATGCGCATCAATGCCACGGCTGACGTGGACAGTTTCCGCCGGTTTGATATTAATCGCAATGCCATGCCGCGAGTCCGCACACGCTGCCTGGGCGATTACACCAACGGAAGTCTTGGGCTTAGGTGCGATACGCCCCTGGGCACCGGTGGTCTCTTGATAACGGCGCATTTCACGCCCACAGCGCAGAACTATGATCTATCGCTGGTGGCGAACCGCGTGCCTCTTTCGCTGCTGGCGGCGCTTGCCCGTCAGGCGCGCCGATCGCTGCCAGACGACTTTACCGCATCCGGCGATCTGAACGCAGCGTTCGGCTTCCACTGGCACGCAGGTGTGCGTGATTTTCATGGAACAGGCATGAGCACTCCATTCCTGTTGCAGTCCTCGGCTGGCGACAAACCGTTTCCAGTAAGCGCCGTAAGGTTCCACATCGGGGCGGGCGATACACCAACTGCATTGGTCGTAAAAAAGAAAAAATCGAGCGTGCCGCCGCAGCCAGCGCCGGCAGTTGCTCCCAGCGCAGCTTATGATACGGGATCGTTAACGGTTGATGCTTTCTCAGTGCAGATGGGCACCTCAACTACTCTTGAGGTGCAAGGAAGCATGGATAGCAAGGGCTACTTTGTGAGCGCCAAGGGCATGGTGCCAATGGAAAGACTCTTGGCATTCGGGCGCGCCACGGGTT
>JBARNL010000002.1:0-4385 GCA_049802955.1 Candidatus Angelobacter sp. | reverse complement strand
GTAGAAGACCCGCAGGATTCCGTTTATGAAACGGAAGGAAAGCACTTTATTGAGCCATTGATCGTGATGGCAAAGCACAAGGTGTTGATCCTGGGCATGGCCGTGGGCGCGGCGCTTCTTTCAATTGTGATTGCGCTGCTGTTGCCGCAATATTTCACGGCTGAAGCCAAGCTGCTGCCGCCACAGCAGTCCCAATCGATGGCTTCTGCCATGATGAGCCAGCTGGGCCAGCTTGCTCCACTGCTGCAAGCCGCGGGCGGCAAAGACCTGGGAATCCGCAATCCTAATGACATGTACGTTGCCATGCTGAAGAGCCGCACGGTGGCGGACGCGCTCATTGACCGTTTCTCGCTGATGACGGTTTATCACAAGAAATTGCGGGAAGAGACGCGGCGCCGCCTGGAAGATCTTACCCAGGTCGCGGCCGGGAAAGACGGCATCATCTCAATTTCCGTTGACGACCAGTCTCCTGCCCGCGCTGCGGAAATCGCCAACGCTTACATTGACGAGCTGGAAAAGCTTACCCGGACGCTGGCCGTGACGGACGCGGGCAAGCGGCGCATATTTTTTGAGCGCGAAGTGAAAGCCGCCAATGACGAGTTGGCCACCGCCGAGTCGCAACTGAAGCAAACTGAAGAGACCACCGGCATTATCCAATTGGATAGCCAGGCAAAAGTGATGTTGCAGGCATATGCCGACCTTCGCGCCCAGGTGGCGGAAAAGCAAGTAGAAGTGCAGTCAATGCGCTCCTTTGCCACGCCGGAAAATCCCGACCTGATTCGCGCGCAGCAGGAGCTGGCCGCTTTGCAGACGCAGCTTTCGCGCTTTGAACGCGGGCAGGGAACGCGCTCTCCCACTGACCTGGCGCTGGAAAAAGTGCCGAGCGCCGGACTGGAATACGTCCGTAAATTGCGCGAAGTAAAGTACCGCGAAACGTTGTTTGAGCTGCTGGCCAAGCAATATGAAGCGGCCCGAATCGACGAAGCGCGGGACGCCTCAGTGATTCAGACCCTGGACAAGGCCATTGCGCCGGAAAAAAGATCGTGGCCCAAGCGCAGTCTTTTTGTTATGGCAGTTACCTCGTTTGCTTTCCTGCTGGGCATTCTGCTGGCTTACCTTGCGGAAGCCCTGAAGCGGACAAAAGAGGACCCGCAATTTGCCGCTAAATGGCACCTGCTAAAGGCCTATCTGTGGAGCGGAAGCAAGCTCTAACAGCCGCTGCGGCCCCGTCCTCCGGCGATTGCGGGCGATTAAAGTCCGGCGGCTTTTATTCATCCTTCGCTTTTCCCTTTTTCGAAGGGAGGCGTTTTTGCACTGGGAGAAGCTTGAGAATTTCAGAAGGCGGCACAGCCAGGCCGTGGGAGAGCTGGAGAAGGCCGTCAAATGAAACGGTTTGCTCCGCCCGCTCTATTCTCCCGATCTGGTTCCGGTGAAAGTCACACATCTCCGCAAGCTTCTCCTGAGAGAGATGCCGTTCAATCCTTAACCTTCGGACCTGTTTGCCGAACAAAACCAATGCGTTGGGCACGCCGTATAGGGTCTTTCGGCAAGCCGCACAAATCTACATCCTGATTAGATAGCAACTTGATTAGGTGTATAATTCGCGACGGCTTTATGGCTTCGAATATATCAGAGATCAGGTACGTTGCCTGTTTTACCGAGGACGATGGCGTTTATGCCTGCGGACACCTCCATGCGAGCGTCCGAGAGGCGATGAACTGCATTGTCCCAAATGGCGGGAGCTTTATTCGCGCGTATGACGCCGGGATTTTTCGGTCTCTTACGAACCGGGAGTTTATCGACTTTCTGGAATCGTTGGAAGAGATGCCCTGGAGTTGGCGCAGTAAAGCTCAAGGAGGCGCACTCGCCGATTCCGCTGCGGTGAGCGCCGAATAGGGAGCCGCCAAGGGCGCGGGAGCAAAGATGCTTCCGCGCTTTTTATTGTTGGGCTCGCTACCGGCCGTCATAGGTTTTCTTTCACGGTTGCATGATATTGATCTAAAATAGGCGCTGTGTTCGATCTCCGCAAGTCTGTTTGTTTCGGCATGGCAGTGTTGGTGCTGTCCGTACCTATCCTTGCCTGCGCTTTGCCCGGGCAGCAGATGAGCCAAGAGGAGCAGACCTGCTGCCTGCACATGGCCGGTGAGTGTGGCAACACCCAAATGGGGGAATCACACTCTTGCTGCAACAAATTACCTCAGGTTGGTGCTAGTGCTATCCAGGTGACCAACAAATACGCACCTGTTACGCTGGATTGGGCCGTGCACATTGCGCCTGATCCTAACTCAAACGTTTCGGCCGTGATTGCCGCAGTTCTTCCACGTGTGAACGCCCCACCTGAGTCTCCACCAGGTCAGCCCTCAATCCTAAGAATCTAAAAACACTTTCGTCCCTCCACGCGCTTGCAGACGTGTGCGCCCGTGCGTCTTTTCACAAACGGAGATAAGAGATGAAAGCGTTTCTGATTTTGCTATTTTCAACAACTGCCTTCTGCGTCACCTTCCAATCACCCGATGGCGACCATGCGGCTCCAGTTCCATTGACTGCGCTGATTGAGGAAGCGCAGACGAAGAATCCCGATATCCAGGCTGCGGTGCATGAATACCGCGCTGCCAATAACGGCGTAAAGGGAGCGGGTGCGCTGCCTGACACCCAGCTCATGTTGCAGCAATTGAGCGTTGGGAGTCCGCGTCCGTTCGCCGGTTACACCAACAGCAACTTTGCCTATATCGGAATCGGGGCCTCGCAACAGCTTCCTTGGCCGGGAAAGCGTGCCCTGCGTTCCGAAGTGGCCGGACTCGGCGCGGAATCCGTGCGGGCGCAATCAGCGATCGTGGGCCGCATGGTGATTGAACAGCTCAAAGTGGCTTACTTCAAGCTGGCTTACCTTCAGCAAACGCTGGGCGTGTTGCTGAGGGATGACAAGCTGCTTGGAGAGATGGAGCAGATAGCTGAATCGCGCTATCGCGTTGGCCAGGGGAACCAGGCTGAGGTTCTGAAGGCCCAGCTCCAACATACCCGCATCCTTCAAGAGATCACGATGCACCACCGCGAAGCCGGGCAAGCACAAGCCCAGATCAAGCAACTGCTCGGACGCGCTCAAGATTCAACAGACATCGCGACCGAGCCGCTACGGGAGCGGGCGCTGCCATCCACTGCTACCAGCCTTTTGGAGCAGGCGCGGCAACACAATCCTGAAATCGCGTTCCGTGAACAGACAGCCAAGCGCAGCGATAAACAGGTTGACCTGGCGCGAAAAGAATTTCGTCCAGACTTTGGCCTCGAATACATGTACCAGAACACTGACCGCAAGTTTCGCGACTACTACATGGTGACGCTTACCGTGACGCTGCCCAATCGGGGCCGTCGCCAGGCGGAATTGGCCGCTGCCGCTGAACCTCAGCAGACGGCAGCTTCAGAGCTGAATGCCGAGATCCAGCGGCGTTCGGCGGAAGTAGAGAGCCAATATATGGCAGCGCAAACGTCAGCCGAGCAGCTCAAAATTTACCGCGAAGGTCTGATACCGCAGGCAGAAGCCACATACCGTGCCGCTCTGGCGGGGTATCAGGCAAACCGACAAGATTTTGAGACGCTGCTTTCATCGTTTCGCGATCTGCTGGACTTTGAAGAGCAGTACCAGAAGGAGTTGAGCGAACACGAATCGGCGCTTGCACACCTGGAATCGCTGACGGGGGTTGACGTGCCATGAACACACCCGTGCAATCGCGATCCTATCGTAAAGCTTTTTTTGCTGCCATCGTCATCAACGTCCTATTGTTAATCGGACTTGGGTTGGCATGGTGGAAGTTCCATCATCCTTCAGCAGACAAAATAGAAACCCAACAGGCCGGAGATGTCTCCGCTGACCCGACCGCTATGGCCGCAACGCACGAAACGCAACTGACCCCTATCCAACTCACTCCACAGCGTATGCAGAGTATCGGCGTGAGATTCGGGACGGTGGCTTACAAGGCGGTAAGCGATGAGATTCGCGTCACCGGAAATGTGGATGCTGACGAAACCCGGATCTCCTACGTTCAAGTTCGGTTCCCGGGCTGGATTCGCAAGGTCTACGCGGATGCGACATATCGATATGTCCGCAAGGGACAGCCTCTCTTCACGATTTACAGCCCGGACTTGGTCGCCACTGAGCAGGAATACTTGCTCGCCAGACAGAACCAGCAGCAGCTCAGCAGCAGCACCGTTGCGGGAGTTTCCACGGGAGCTGCGTCCCTGGCAAACGCCGCTGAAGAGCGTTTGGCGCAATGGGAAGTTCCGCAAGAAGAGATTTTCAAGCTCGAATCCACCGGCAAGGTGATTACCGATCTGACATTTAATGCGCCTGCATCTGGTTACATCACGGAAAAGAATGTACTGCCTAACAT
>JBARNL010000001.1:0-4081 GCA_049802955.1 Candidatus Angelobacter sp. | reverse complement strand
AATAGCGGCATCCTTGGCTACTGCGGCCGTGGTGTCTGCATTTGGGCCGCCTGCATGGGTGATCGTCGGTACTTCCATCGTTGCGGCAAAAATCGCCGACAATACCTTAAAAACGGTCTGCGAGACGTGGCAAGCGTCGATTGCCAAGAGGGGGGCTACGCCAACGAGTGGGAAGACCTAGAGACGTGAAACAGCCGGCTTGAGATCGAATGAGCGAGATCCGAACGGAGCCGAGGCCGCAGTCAACGAGATCCACAGTGCTACGATACGAGGAATTCAGGAATGCGTAAGGGCAAGAAGAGGCTTCTTACATCTGTAATCGCAGCCTTCGCACTGCTGGCCGCCGCGTTCCTCATTGTTCGCCTGATTCAGGGACCGCACGATCTCAAGTCTGCGCTGGCTGCGGCGTTGCATTTGCCGCCAGGGCAGGAGGCTGATTTCTTCGTGAATTTGCCGCCCGCTGCTTCACGCTATCCGGGAGCCATCATTGTTGCCCCGAAAATGCTGGTGCTTGAAGAGTCGACCGCCAATGACGCAGGGATTGTTGAAGGAGCGAAATTTGCGTTAACTGCCTCGGATTCTACGGTTGCGGATGCCCTCACCAGTTTTAGATCCAAGATTTTGACAACCGCCGCAAAGGATAGGGATGACGTGGCGCTGAGCGTCGAGGTCGCAGATGGACGTGTCCTTGAAATGCCGGTTCTTCTCCTTAAGAAGAAACTCTTGGATTCGGATTCCGCCAAGAGCGCAGCAAATCATGGCACGGACCCCATAGTAATCACCCGCTCGTACGTGGGAACACTCACATTTATCCTTAAGAAAAAGTCCACAGCGGGAGGGCAAGTGCTTGCGCAACTCGCACAGTCACGCGATCTCCCCGCCAATGGATCGGTCAAAATCGACGCAAACCGCACGGGCGAAGGCATCCTGCGCATCGCCGTGGGAGATCCGGTCGTGTTTGCATTTGAGGCAAGTTCTGCTTCATATGTAACTCATCATCTTGGCTCTTCTCCCGACGACGTAAATCTCACGCCGGTGAAACCTCGTTCCTTCGTCCAGGAAAATCCGCCACAATCCTCTTCCAATCAAACTGCGGTCCGGTGGTCTCTAGCCACGGTATCATCGGGGTACTACAAGAACCTGCGGACCCTAGACCAGGCATGGAATGCATCGAGCGCTGACCTGACTGAAGACACCCTGCGCGCTTTCGGACCTTCCAGTACGTTGAAGCTTCGTGCAACGCCTGACAGCCCGCTTACAGCACGGGGCCTGACTGACTTCATCAATGCGGTCGGAAGCAAAGCGAAAGCGGATAATAGCGGGCTTATTGTCCTTTACTACATTGGACATACGCTAAGCTGGCCCAATCGCGATATCGCGGTTGTGCTCGGAGACGCAGAGTCAATTCCAGAGACCAAGCGGAATCACAGTGCGAAGGCAATTCATCGGGCACTTGGGGAGAAAGTAGGGTCGCTTGTTGATTTGGCAGATGCCCTTCAAGCCAATTTAGAAGAACTCCCGTCGGGCTTTATGCCCTTGCGAGATTTGTATGCGGAACTGGAGAAGACGGGTATTCCGTTTGTGATTCTCTTGGATGGCTGCCTGCGCAATGATGAATTCGAGCAATTCCGCGACGGCCTTGGAATTGTTGGAGACGCACAGACGAGAACGTTTTTCTATGTTGGCCCAGACGGCAGGCTGTTGTATTCGCTAGACGAGTTCGATCGCGCCCTGCGTCATTTTGCGGACACCCTGCCCTATCTTCATACCAGCAACCCGGTCATTATGGCGGCGAAACCAGGCACTTTTGCGCAGCCTTGGACGAACCCGCAACTCAGTTGGGAACCCAGCGGCCCGTTGGCAGCTCGCCTGTCACACTACATCCGGGCGTCAATATTCGACGTAGATCAACCTACCCTGGGTTCTGCAATCTCAAATATCACCGACTATCAGGGTACTGGCGAAATCTCGCCGAAGGGATCTATCAGCTGGAGTGACTTCAACCAAGTTAAGAACGCAACGGCGGGCTTGAAGTCGAAACTGTTTTAGTAGTGATTTGGATCAAGTTCGCTCGGCTGGCCGTCTTGGGTTAATACTCGGAGTGGGGTTAGTTAATCAAACTGCCTTTTGTCACGATCTGAGGTGAGAATGAACATCAGTGCGTTCCTAGCCGGATTGCCAGCGCTGCTTGGCTTTGCCGGCTTCGTCATTTATCAAGTTTTGCAACGCTCCGGCAGTCCCAATCCCATCGTTGCAGATATCGTGAGAAAGCTTAGGAAGGAAGCTCCCGAGCGGTTTCCGGATCAGAGATTAAGGGCCGCACAGGTGGAGCGTTTGCTCACTCAGGATTCCGGCCTGCGGCAGGCAATTACTGATCAAGACTTCGTACTGTTGAAGAAGGTACTAAATCAGCAGTTCTGGACAGCTCTGTTCGTATACGCCATTTGTGCCGGCTTGTTTGTGTTTGGTGTCGTTTCTTATCTGAAGGAGCTTAACCGAACCAAAGTTACAGAGATTACGATCGAGAGCCAGACCGGTGGAATGCCAGTCGACGTGGACCCGCTTGTAGCTCGCTGGAAGAGTGACGGGGAATCACAGTTGCTCAGTGCCTATCTTGAAAATATCCAGACCGGTCAGAGAAGCAGAGCTTACCAGGTTCACTCTTCAGACCGTTCTGTTACATTCTGCAGTCCCGACTACGCTCAGATCTTGGCGGTCCGAAGCCAAGGCGGCCGCAACAGGATCCGAGTTGTCTTGGAGTCCCAGTCCCAGACGTTTCCCTCCAGAGAGTTTAATGTCCTCGTAGGTATCGTATTGCTGCTGGTCGCAACTCCCGAAAAGATCACTCTTGCGGCCACCATTGACAACATTCTCGTTCAGGGATACCAGTATGAGGCCAAGGTTCTCCTCCATAAGAAATCCAGTGCGGACATCGTGAGTTTCGGAGGAGAAATAAACGCTAAGAGGGATTTCAACATTGCAAACCCCACGTCTATTGACTGGGCGCTCACGAAAATCGCCTATCTCGGCCCGGACGATCAGAAAACTATTAGAACGAGCTTCGTGATCGATCATGCCTTAGGGCTCGCCCCGCCGCGCAATCCATCCGGCTGTCCTGACACATTTGCGTCCATAGAGCGATAAGCCGAGAAAACATTCCATGGCAATGGCCGGCAATGTGATCTGTTGACGCGGCTTCTCGCACTCGGAATGCATTTGGTTTTTGAAGTTGTCTCACTGCTGTCACAGTTTGTGTAACGTGCCAGCGACGCAATCTTTATGCGAACCATTTCCGCCTTCAGAATCCACTTCATTTAAGAAATCTTAAAGCCACCGACGCCAAGAAAGTTTGGGACGGTTTCCGTTTTCGATGCACTTACATAGTAGAGGGACATTTGTTTGACGCCTTATGGCGTCGGGTGGATTCGAAGCAGGAATTCTTATGGATGTACCAGTGTGTCGCAAACGGCGCAGTTTTAAATGGCCCAGGGAAGCGCGGGAGTTGGTGAGAAGCAATCTTCACGTCAAAGGCGGCGCGTTGACTGCGCTCATTACAGACCTTTCAGCATTGACCGGGAACCCACGCGACGCGTGCTTTCGCTTCGCCCGCGATCTCGGATTGACTTCGAAAAAGTCTTATCGCAAATGGTCGAAGAAGGAAAGCGATCTGCTGCTCCAGCTCCTTGAGTCGCACCCGAAGCGGACGGTGGCCTTGAAGCTGAAACGCTCCCCGAACTCTGTGGAGGCGATGCAGCGTCGTCTCGGCGTGAGCTCCGCGATGTACAACGACAGCTTCAGCAAATACCAGCTTGCCGACCTTCTGCACATCCGTCCGCGCACCATCCAGAAGTGGATTGACGATGGACTGCTCCCGGCCCGCATCGAAGGCTCGGAACGGGCGCGTAGGTTTCACATCGAGACCGCCGAATTCACGCGCTTCTGCAAGCAACACCCGGAGGCCATCCTGCGGGGCCATGTGCGCAAAGACCGGCTGGACTTCGTTGCCGACTTTGTGTTTCCGCGCAGCCACGTCGATCTCTTGCCGGTGCGACAGGCCAAGAAGGAACGCGCAGCCTATGCC